>JBFILE010000024.1:0-19502 GCA_041599855.1 Thermoplasmatota archaeon | reverse complement strand
GGGATCCTCGCCGCCCTCGCGCCGACCACCGTGGCGCGGGTGCCGTCCATCGGCAACGCGGCGTGAACCCTTACAGCCAACATCCCACCGAGTCGGCCTGATCCCGATGGTTGCCCCTTCAATCACCGCCACGTTCGAGGACCTCGATCGCGCGGTCGCGGACCTTCACCCGCACCGCGGCACTTCCCAAGCAGAACGGACCATTCCGACGCCCCTCCCTGCCATCCGATCGATCCTTGTCGGCGTGGACGGATCCGAATGCAGCCAGATGGCGGAGGACATGGCGCTCAACATCTCGGAAGCGACCGGCGCGCAGGTCGTGCTCGCCCACGTGATGGAGCGGGTCCCGACCATGGCGCGCACTGCGAACCTCGGCGCCCCCACGCGCGCCGAGATGGAGGGTCGCGCCGAGGACCCATCCTACCTGGATGACGCCCTCGGACGCGTCACGGCACGCGGCGACACGGCCACCGGCGCCCTCCTCGAAGGCCACCCCGCCCACGTCCTCCCTGCCGAAGCGAAACGCCGCGACGTTGACCTGGTGGTCATGGGGTCCCACGGCAAGGGCCACATCGAGCGGTTCGTCCTCGGGAGCGTGAGCGACGCCGTGAAGAACAAGGCCCACTGCTCCACCCTCATCGTGCGGAACGGCGAACCCCCGGGGCGCATCGTGGCCGCGGTGGACGGCTCCCGCGAATCCCGGACGGGGCTTGCGTGGGCCTTCACCCTCGCAAAGGACCTCGCGGCGGAGCTCATCGTGGTCCACGTGGTCGAGGAGGCCGGATTCGAGGGACCCATGGTGGAAGGGATCGCGGACCACGCGGCGACGCTGGAATCCAATTGGGACATCGCCCATGTGGATTCGGTCCCGGTCCGGTTCATCGCCCGCCCCCACCTCGACGCGGCGCGGGCCCTTCCCCGCATGGTGGAGGCCCTCGAAGCGGACCTCATCGTCATGGGGACGCATGGTCTTGCGCCGGGGCGGCGGCTTGTCCTCGGAACCGTGGCAGGCCGCGTCGCGCACCATGTGCCGGCGAGCGTGCTCATTGCCCGCGACAAGCCATCCCCCGGATGATTCCCGGTCACGACCACGTGGACGGGTCGTACCAAGCGTAATCCTCGTGGACGGGCCGATGTTCGTCAAGCCGAAGGGTCCACGAACCCTGACCGCGGCCGACGACCACCACTTCGAGGGTGCCTCCCGCGACAGCGGGAAGCTCGTCCGTGAACGTCCGGGACGTTTCCGCCACGTAGGCGTGGGTGCTGCCGTCCTTGAACCGGAGCGTCACGTTCAACCCGAACGCCTGCGTCCCGCGAAGGGGGTCCACGATGGCGTCGGTCGCAAGGGCCACGTCGAGGACAACACGGAGCCGGTCCACGCGACCGTGCAGGGTGAAGGGATGCCGTTCCACGGATTCCGGCGATTGGAAGGCCCCCTCCACTTCGCCCACGGGGACCCATGCGAACGGTTCCGGGAAGAACTCCTCGCCGACGCATCCGCTGAGGGAAGCCGGCGCAAGGATCGCGACCGCGAGGATGAGGAACCGGTGCGCCGGTGATCGACCCATGGTTCCGGCAATGCGGAAGCCAGCAATAATGGTGACCGCCTTCGCGGGGCCGGGTCCGCGCGGGTCGGACACGCCCCGGCCGCGGAAGCTGGCCGGGCCGGTCCGCGATGCGGACCGTGCAGCGAGGACGCAGGAATCGGCACGGCCGGTGCGGGACGGACCCGCCGACGGAATCGAACGGTGGCGCGGGTGGAGCGGGGGCATCCACCCCCGCCCCGGGATCACCATCACGCGAGCGGCGGGTACAGTTCGCCGCACGATTCCACGAGGGCCGTCCGCATGGGCCATTCCGGGTCCGGTCCGGGCAGGGTGGATTCCCCGTCGACGTAGTAGCCGTCGAGCCATGCGTCCCAGATGCTCTGGCGGCACCACGAATCCACGGTCATCCACTCGGTTTCGCCAACGGGTCGGTCAAGGGGCGCCATGTCGCCCACGAGCGGATCCACGATGCGGGCGAATTCCTCGGCGAACTGCGCGTCCCCGTCGAGGCGGCCGGTGTACACGCCGTGGCCCTGGGTGAGGAAGATCCACTCCGGGTCCGACAGGGGCGCCGTCACGCCCGAGATGCCGATGACCACGCCGTCCGTGTGCTTGGCACCATGGAAAAGGCGCGTCCGCAGTTCCTTTGCCGTGAGGATGCCATCACCCAGTTCGCATTCCGCGAACGCCGCGCCGCAGGGGACGGGGTCGCCGCGGGCGATGATGCCGCCTTCCTGGACGCGGCTTTCGCCGCCGAAGGTGGTGCGGGCCCACCAGAGGGCGCGGGCGTAGGTGCCGGCGGTCGTGGGCGTTGCGCTCGACGTTCCGCCGAAGGACCCTTCGCCCGCGACGGTGGTCCCGCCCTGGCTGGGGTAGGAGGACCCGATGTTCGCGATGTCCGCGGGTTTCCCGTGACCGAGGTATGATGCCTTGGAATCGGGGGAGACGGCGCCCACGGTGACCATCCAGTCGGGGCCTTCCTGGGAGCTGAACAGGGTCGGGTTGGGCACGGTGAACGTGTTCGCCTGGCCATTCCCGGCGCTGAAGAACACGGTCTGGCCGCGTTCACTCGCGGCCTTGGACGCCTGGATGTCGCTCCCCGAGTACATGCGGTCGCGCATGACCTGGCTGTACCCGTAGGAATTCGTGATGACGTCGATCCAGTCCTGCGCGAGGGCCCATTCGATGGCCGCTTCGCCCGCGTTGTTGATGAAGACGAGGACGCACTCGCGGCAGGTGCCGTACACGTTCCCCGCCGCGACACTCGCCGAGCGGGCCCCGTGGGAACCGGACGTGGACACGCCACCACTGGAGAATTCCATGTAGCCCACCACCTTGGTACCCGGGATGTAGTAGAGGTGCACGTCGCCGGCGCTGCTCCTGCGCACCGATTCCAACGCGTCCTTGTCCTTCGAGATGAGGTCGCGGACATCCGCGTCCGGGTCGAGGGTGAGGGACAGGTTCAGCGGGTGGACGCCGCCGGAGGGTGCGATGAATCCCGGCAGCCACGCTTCGGGGGAGGCATTCAACGGCAGGTCATTGGTCGGGTCGTCATCCTGGTGCTGCGGCATGAGCGAGGCCGCCCAATCCATGTGGTACGGGTTGAATCCGGAATCGAGCACGGCGATGACGACGGCGTCGCCGGCGACACCTTCGGGGACGTCGTTCGCCTCGTTCCCGGCGACTGGAAGCTCGGGGCCAACACAGCCGGCAAAGGTGGTCGCAAGGAGGGACACCGCAAGGAGGATTTTCCCGTTCATGGATTCCTCCGACCGGGAACCCGCGGAAAACCTTTGCTGCGGCTTTGTTGACCACGCGGCGCACTCCCAGTCGCGAGCCCCCGGGCGTCGGGAGCCCGTGATGCCGGCCCTCACGGCATCAGGGTGTGCACATCCATTTCCCACGGATACGCCGCGATGCCTGGCCCGGATGCGGGCGGGGGTGCGGCAAGGGACGCGGCCACCGCGTCCGCAACCGCCTCCGTCGCCCACACCTCGAGCCGGCCGTGGAGGGGCACTGCAACGCCCCGTGGGCCAAGGCGCAGGAGTGCGCCGACGTCCTCGAACGTGGGCACCTGATGGCTGTGGACGCGCGTGAGTCCGAAGGGCGAATAGGACTGATCGCCGCGGACCCCGCACATGCCCTCGGTGTCCCGGATGCTGACGACGACAGGCGCGAGGCCGGCGACGGCGGACCGGTATTCGGCCCCCGCCTCCATGAAGGCGGAAACGGCCACGTCGTACGGGCCCCCGCGGGCGGCCGAGGCCGCATCAACCGGGTCAACATCGTGGAACCGGCCCACGTCCCTCGCATGGGGCCCCCCCGGGTCCACGGCGCGGGCGACGGCACCGGCATCCGTCAGGAGCCGGGAAAGGAGCCCGCTTCCCGCGCCCACATCGATGACTCGGACGGGCCCATCCGGGGCACGGCCCGCCGACAGGCCCCGGGCGAGGGCGCCGCGTCCGGCGGCGAGGATGATGGCAATGTCGCAGGCCCGGGGCAGGAAGCAGAGTGCGCTGCGGGGGGAGCGGACGCCGTCGGGAGGAGCGAAGTCGCGGAGGCGGAGCGTCGCCGGATCCGCCGGGCTCATCGGGGGATCTGCCACCAGTAGTAGATGAGGTAGAGACCGATGGCCACCATGACGGCGCCGCCGCCGCGCTTCAGGTACGGGACGACGGAACGGATGCGCGAGAGGACGCCTTGGCTCGCGGTGGCGGCCGCCACGGTGACGATGACGAGGAGCAGGGTGAAGCCGAGGCCGAATGCACCGAAGACGGCGACGGATCCGAGGAACGTGGGCGCGGCGACAGCGAGGACGACGACGCCGAGGACGATGGCGAAGCTGCAGCCGCTTGCGACGAGGGCGTACAGGCCGCCAAAGGCATACAAGCCGAGGATGCCGGGTTTCCCGCTGGCCTTCACGGGCACCGCGAAGGCGAGGTCGCGGCCCGAGATGAACCAGAGGCCGAGGCCGATGACGAGGATGCCCCCCACGAGTTCGAGGTCGATGAAGCGGTCCTTCACGGCGGCACCGGCAACAACGCCGAGGGCGACGACGACGCCGAGGACCGAGAGGGCGCCGGCGCTTGCCACGACCCCCCCGACGAATCCGCGGCCGATGCTCACCGCCGTGGACCGGCCCGCGCCCCCGGAAACGCTGCCCGCCCCCTGGGCACCACCAAGGTAGTACGCGAGGAACGCGGGAAGCATGGGGATGCCGCACGGACTGAGGAGGAGGAAGATCCCGGATGCGAACGCAAACGAGAGGGAGGCGGCGTCCACCATGGGGAACATCCTCGATTCCAGGTCGCTATACTTATCAGCTTGCGGGCCGCTCGCCCGCCAAGGTGCACCGATGCGTGACTACGAGATCCGCCGAGGGCAATGGAAGAACATCGAAGGCGAACAATTGCTCCACCTGATGCAGGACCTCTTTGGCGAAATCGAGGAGAAGGGCGACGAACTCATCGTCTACTATGGGGCCCTTGAACGCCTGGTCGTGCAGTATGTGGACAAGACCACGCTCCGCGTCGACACCGTGATGAATCCGAAGGTCGACATGGAGACCGCGAACGACACGCGCCGGAAGTTCTACGACTTCCTGGAACTGGCCACCGGCTACAACGCCAAGGAACGCCAGAAGCGTATGAAGAAGGCCAGCGACAAGGACGTCCCGGCCGAGTGAATCCTGCCCGGGCACGGGGGGCGGGTTGCCGCCTTCCTGCACGGTGGAGCCGGAAAGGGATGTCGAATGCGGTGTCCATGCCGTCTCCGTTTCCCGGGCCGGCGCAGCCCGATGTCTGGCATCGTTTTTGAGGTTGAAGGCAGGTACAACCCTTGGCGGTCGGAGCCGCCTTTTGGATTCGGGGTCGCCGCAACTTGACGCTGGTTGAAGGAACTCGTTGCGATGCGCGTTGTGAAGATCTGCCCCTGTTTTCACACAGAGGGCACAGAGTCACGGAGGGCACAGAGACGCATGGACCCTATCGAATCCGGTTCGCGTCGATTTTTGTCACCAATCGAATGCTGATCTTGATCTTTTACCGTCATTCTGTCGGATTCCGATAGTGGAAGTTGGCATTATTCATAATCTATTTAATCGGGCGAGGCCACACAGGACCCAAGAGGAATTGACGCCCCATGGTCGAACTGCCCGAACCCTCACCCTTCTCCTGGAGCGCCCCCCGTGGGCCCGCCTGGCCGATCACACCTGTGCGTGACCGCTACGTGACGCCCTTCGGCGGCGTATCCTGGGAACTGGAACCGTTCCAGATCGGGGTGTCGGAAAGCGCCTTGAAGGCGAACACGACCCTCGCCGGGGAAGAGCGCGTGATCGTCGCCCCCATCCCGGAGCAGGGCAAGCGGCCGCTCTACACCCGGGCCGAATATGTTGTGGTCCCCTTGAAGGAGGATCGGCCGGACGCCCTCGAACGGGGAATGCATGGCGAAGCCGTGTTCTCGACCTACGAACTGGACCAGGACGCTCCGAGCCTCCTCCAGTCCCTCGCGCCCGGAACGCCGGTGACCTTGAATGCGACCCTTGCGCGACTAGGATTCACGAGCGACGTCCTCGGCGACCTTCGCCGCAGCGCCACGTGAGTCGGCGCGCCAATGGCAGCCGCGATTGCATTCCCCGATTCGGGCGTGCGGGGCGGGTTGACGCACGGCGCGCCGCTCCCCTGCACCGCGCGCAACCCCGCTCGATTCCGCTCCACCCCCCTCGGACCGTTTCACCCGGGGGCCACCCGGCGTCGTTCCAGCGTGATCGTCCACGGCTTCCCGGCCGGCGGCTTGCCGGCCCCCTCCGGCGAGCGACGCCGAAACCTATTAAGGCGGGACCGGCGTGTCGCGCCGCGTGAACCCCATGGCGGCCCAGAAGACCCTCCCCCGCGAGTACGCGGAAGCGCTCCATTCCCTCGAACGTCTCGTGCACAAGCACCACGCCGTGAGCGAGGCGGATGCGGAGACCGCGCTCGAAGTCATCCTGAAGGACTTCGACAAGCCCGTCGTCTTCGATGTGAACCTGCCCGGCATCGAGCGCCCCCCGAAGCCCGTGGAACCCGAGACGCCCGTCGAGGCGGAAGTGAGCGAGGACGCGCCCGCGACCGACGCCCCGGCCGAGACGCCGGCGGCCAAGGAAGAGGCTGCGGCGCCCGCGGAAGCCGAAGTGGCCGCCCCCGCGGAGGACGTTGTCGAGGAAGCCCCGGTCGCCGAAGTCGCGGAGGCCCCCGCCGAGGAAGCCCCCGAGACCCCGGCCGAAGCCGAGGTTGCGGAAGCGCCGGCCGAGGAGCCCGCTGCCTCCGACGCCGCCGAAGAACCCAAGACCGAGTGAGCCGGCTTCAGCCCCATGCGGTCGCGGCTCCCCCTTGACCCGCGCGTCTTCCGACGCGCCGTCCACGCCTCGGGAGCCGCATTCATCGGGTACTACCTGATCCCGATGACCGGGGCGGGCGCCCTTGTGCGCCTCGCCCTTCCCCTTTCCCTCGCAGCGGTCGCCATCCTCATCGAGACCCTGCGCCTCACCGGGCAGTTGCCTCGCCACCTTGTCCTCGGCCTCCGCCGGTATGAATCGCATCGTCCGGCAAGTTACGCCTATTTCGCCGTGGCCGCCGGCATCCTGCTCCTTGCCACGCCCCAGTCGATCGCGGTGCCCTGCATCGTGGGTGCAGCCCTCCTCGATCCCGTGGTCGGGGAGGCACGGAACCGCGACCACGGGCGACTCGGCGCCGGCCTTGCGGGGGCCCTTGCGACCGCGCTCTTCCTCCTTGTCGGCTGGTCCCTGCCCGTGAGCCTCCTCGCGGGGGCTGTGCTGCTTGCCGGCGAACGTCTCGGGAACCGGGCGATCGACGACGACTTCCTGATGCCCATGCTCCCTGCCCTCGCCCTCATTGTTCTTGCGGCAATCGGCGCGGCGCCCATCCCGGCGGACCTCATCCGCCCCCTCGGAGGCGCAGTTCCTTGATCCCCCGAGGCCACGCTGAAGCCCCTGGGCCCGCTCCCGCCCACGACCCGCTGGAGGCGACCCATACCCACGCGGCGACCCTCGAACGCCTGCTCCTCCCGTGCGTAGCGGTCGGGCCCGCCGCCGTGGGATGCCTCCTCATCACCCAAGGTCTCACGGGAACCGGATGGCGCCCGATCGTACTCGGCGCGGTCATCGTCGCCGTGAACCTTACCCTCATGGGTCTCCTCGCCGCGGGCCCCCGCGCCCGGCGACCGGGGCACCCTGACAGCACCGGGCGACCGTAACCGAAACCTTTTGCCGAAGGGCCCCGGTCGCGACCCCGTTGTCCCCCGACGCGCCCCCAGCCCGGAACGGGCCCAACGCATCCGAACCGGACCGCCTCGCCGAACTCCACTGCAAGGATTGCCGTTACTGGTACGGGGCAGAGGACGACGAGTACGGCCCATGCCAACTCAAGCATGTGCGCAAGGACGCGAAGTTCGTGACCTTCGGATCCCACGTGTGCGACGAACCCGAGGCCCGACGCGAATACGGCGTGGGGCCCGCGCCCGCGCCCGCGGACCCCCCCGCGCCAGCAGATCGCGAGTGAAGGGACACGACGGCATTCATGATGGAAGCGCGACATCCGGGCGCCGTGCCCGCGTCCCCGCAAATGACGAGCCGCCCCCTTGCCGAATCGGACGCTCCACGCGCCGCGGAACTCCTCCAAGCCGAAGGCTGGGGCTTCACCACCCATGAGATCCTTCGTCTGATCACCCTCGGCGGAGGCCACGTCCTCGAAGCCTCCGGCGTCGTCCAGGGCCTCCTTACCCACACCCGGTTCCCTGGCCTCGACGGGGGCGCCACCCTTGCATGGATCGGGAATGTCGTCCTCGACCCGAGCCTTCGCGGGCAGGGAGCCGGGGAACGCCTTGTCGCCGACGCCGTCCGCTCCCTCGACGAGGACGGCGTGGACAGCATCCGGCTGTACAGTGTGCTCCCGGCAGTGACGCTGTACCGGCGACTCGGATTCACCGACGACTACACGGTGACGAGCTGGACCGGGAGCGCCCCCGGCACGCGGGCGCTGATTCCGCGGGACGCCCGACTCGCCACCCGGGACGACCTCGACGCCATCGCCGCATTCGACCGGACCCGCTTCGGCGCAGACCGGCGGCACGTCCTCGCCGCCCTCATGGCGGAGGACCCGGACGCGGCGTTCGTGGTCACGGGCCCCGGCGGCATCCGCGCGTACGCCATTGCGAAGCGCGCCCAGAACGGGGGCGAGATCGGCCCCGTGATGGCGGTCCCGGGCGACACGCAGGCGGCGGAAGCCGCATTGGACGCAGCCCTCGGATCCATGGATCCCGGACCCGTGGAGGTGGCGTTCCCGGATTCCAACGGGACCGCTCGCACCCTCCTCGAGGCGCGGGGATTCCGGCCGGCATTCCGGACCCTCACCATGACCCGTGGCGCGCCCATCCGTGACACACCCGCGAGCGTCATCGCGGTCGCCGGCCTCGAAAAGGGCTGAGCCGCTCGCATCAACGGCGCCGGGAAAGGGCTGCGAGCCCCGCGCGTCATGAGCCCGGCCGCACGTACTCCACGACCGCATACCCCCGTGGACGCGAACGGAGCACGTACCGGATGAGGATGAGGGCGATGAGGCACAGGATCAGGATGAAGAACACCACGATCCCCGGGTTGCCTGCGATCGCATCCCAGAAGGAGGTCTGGGCGGTGAGGCTCAACTGCGCGATGTCGATGAACTTGGGATTGAACTGCCGCACCGTGACCATGAACGATTGTTCGATCGGTGGAGCATCCTCGAAGAACACGCGGACCTTCAGGTACTGGCGACCCAGCGCCATGTCGCGGACATCGAGGAAGAACCCGGTGCCCGTGAAATTCTGGTAATCCACGCCCGGTTGATTGAACACGATCCACTGGCGACCCGTGAACGCGTACGCGATTCCCGTGGGCGCGCCCCACCCTTGTGCCGGCGTGACCCAGCCGCGGATGGCCGTGTAGTTGTAGATGACCGTGCCGCTGGTCGGGTGGATGAGGTTCAGCCGCGGCTGGGCCCGGAGCGCATACACGCTCATCTGCATCTTGCAGAGTTCCGGGAACCCGGTCTCGTTCCCGACCGTGGCATAGATGGTGCGATCCCGGAGGATGACGTCGGGGCCGAACCGCAGGGGCCCGGACAGCTGGGAACTCATGCCTGAGGTGGCATTGTACGCGTGAAGGGTGCTTCCCTCATCGGTGGCAGCGAGGGTGAGGATGACGTCCTTGTTCGCGCCCGCCACCTTCGGATGGAGAAGCTGGCCGCCGAGGACGTCGAGGGCTCCGCGGTTCCCGTCATACCGGTACAACCAGACCGTGCTGTCCAACCGGTTCTGGATGAAGTACCCGTAGTTCCCGTCGGTCGTGACGCGGCCTTCCGCGTCGCGGTCACGGGTCAGGTACCGGGTCTCGTTCGTGACGAAGTTGTACGCCGCGACGTCGTATTGGTTGAATTCGTACTCGCGCCAGAGGATCGCATTCCCCACGAACTCGGGGTCCGTGGATCGGATGCGTTCACCGGCGATGCGACGGGTCTCGCCGCTGGAGAGGTCGTGGACGCGGACGGCCCAATCCCCTTGGCGGTCATCCTGCCACGCGATCAGGTTCCCCTTGACAACGGGGTTGCGGTGCTGCCAGCCGCCCGCGGAGATGACACGCGTCTCGTTCGTGTCCACGAAGTACGCGACGACAGCGCTCCGGCCGTTCGACCCCCATTTCCAGACGACCACGTTCCCGCTGATCTGCGGGTCCTGGTTCGTGTCGTTCAGACCGGTGAGGAAGAAGCCGTTCTCGGCCGGGATGTTGAGGAGGTAGATGGCGCTCGTGTCCTGCCCGGTGCGCACTTCGAACACGGACCATTCGCCGCTCACATCGAATTCGCCCACCGGTATCCCCCGGGGCGAGACGCAGTTGGACGTGCCCATGAACCACGAGTACTGGAGGTTCGAGAGCCACGGGCTGTTCCGAAGGTCCAAGGGACCTCGCGTCTCCGGCCTCGCCACGGGAACATCCGGCGTCTCCTCGCCGTGTTCCTCCTCTCCGTGAGCCTGGGCCATGGGGGCGAGAAGCAGGAGATTCAGCGCGATGACGACGAGGGTGAGTCCTCGACGCCCCCGGCTGGGCAAGCGCGTGTTCGTGCGGCAACACCTCTCCGGCGCGCTGACCGGTTGGCTTCCGCTCCGCTCACGAGGTCATAAAGCTTGTGTCAAATCCGGCATCTGGCGGGCAGGCCCCGTCCCATTCATCCGAGGGCCCCCCCAGGTCGCAATTCCGACCGCGGGCGCTGCCGAACCCGGATGGGCGCCGGAGACACGGGCATGACCTTGGCAAGCGGTGAGCTCGGGGTCGAGGGTGCCCGAACGGGGGCGGGCAAGGGGCAGTCCTCGCGGGATCAACCTCCGATCAGCCGGTGCGTCAGCCCGGGCGGGCGCGCGCACCGGACAAGCGCTTAAGAAGGCCCTGCCCCCTCGCCGGCCGTGGGCTCCCTCCGGCGTGACCTCGGCCTCTTCGAAGCCACCACCATCATCGTCGGGTCCATGATCGGCTCAGGAATCTTCCTCGGCCCCGAACTCATCGCCCGCCTCGTGCCCCAAGGCGGCCTCATGCTGGTCGTCTGGATCGCCGCGGGCGTCCTCATCTTCACCGGCGCGCTCTGCTTCGCCGAACTCGGCGCCATGTTCCCCAAGAGCGGCGGCCACTACGTGTACGTGCGGGAAGCGTACGGGAACCTCCCCGCATTCCTCAACGGGTGGAGCCTGTTCTGGGTATCGAAGACGGCCAGCATCGCCGCCCTCGCCGCCGGCTTCTCCCTCGCCGTGAATGATTTCTTCCCGGCATGGCCCGGATGGGCGTTCACGGCGCTCAGCGTCGGCGTCATCATCCTGTTCTCCGGCATCAATTACGTGGGCGTCCGCCACGGCGGCACCGTCCAGAATGTCGCAACCACGGTCAAGGTCGCAGCCCTCCTCGGCCTCGGCGTCATGGGCCTCCTGTGGAGCCTCGGCGGTGGCACCGTGACGAGCCCCGGCGCCGCCCTCGTCGATGCCGCGCCCGCTGCGACCGCCGGGTTCGCCGCATTCGGTCTCGCCCTTGTCCCCGCCCTCTGGGCCTACGACGGATGGGCGAATGCGAGCCAGGTCGCCGAGGAGGTGAAGGAACCGGAACGGAACCTTCCACGGGCCCTCATCGTCGGCACCCTCCTCGTCCTCGGCGTCTACGTGGTCGTCGTCCTCATCTACCTCGCCACCCTCGGCGTGGACGGCATCGCATCCTCGTCCTTTGCCGCCGGGGATGCCGCGGAAGCCATCGCAGGCCCGTGGGGACGCGGCCTCATGACCGCGGCCGTCATCATCAGCATCCTCGGCACCCTGAACGCGGTGACCCTGTCCGGCCCCCGGATCTACTACGCCATGGCCCGGGACCGCCTGTTCTTCCGGAAGGTCGAAGGCGTCCACGCGAAGTACGCGACACCCGCGTTCTCCATCCTCATCCAGGCCGCGTGGTCCATCGCCCTCGTCCTGCTCTTCAATTTCGAGGTCCTCCTGAACTACGTCATCGTGGTCAGTTGGGTGTTCTACGGATTGAGCGGCCTCGCCCTCGTGAGTCTCCGGCGCAAGCGGCCCGAACTCGCGCGGCCGTTCAAGGTGCCCCTCTACCCCTGGGTGCCTCTCGTCTTCGTGGCGCTTTCGGCGGCCTTCGTCGTGAACGCCCTCGTCGAGGCGCCGAAGGACGCGCTCATGGGCGCCCTCCTCCTCGGGAGCGGGTTGCCGTTCTACGTGTACTGGAACCACCGGAAGGCATGGGACCGGTGGGTGGCACGGGAGCCGGGGCCGGCACCGGTTCCCGTGGATGGCCTCTCCGATGCGGAACTGGCCCTCCTCGCCTACGTGGAAGGCCGAGGGCGCGGCGCGTTCGATGCGTCGGGCGCAGGCCGCGTCATCGGGGAACCGGACGTGCGTCGCGTCATGGAACTCGTGACGGGCCTCGCGGCGAAGGACCACGTCCGCGTCGGGTACCACGACGGGATGCTGCGGGTCACGCGCGCGGCGGCACCCTGATGGTCAAAGGTGGGCCGAGAGGACGACGCCCCGGAACCATGCCGTACGGTGGGGTCCAGGGGGCGCGACCACCGAATGGCCGCGGCTGCCGATTCACGCACTCGTGACGGACGGCGCCAGGAGCGCTGGCACGGGCATGGCCGGGGAGGATTCCATGACGGGCGCCTCCCCGACGCGCACATCCGCGTAGAAGGGGAAATGATCGCTCGGGTACCGCTTGTCCACGCGATCGCGGACCGTGTGCACGGCGCCCGCGCTGAACGCGCCCGAAAGGAGCACGTAGTCGATCCGGTACAGGCCGAGCCCCGTCCACTTGTGGAACGTGGGTGCAAACCGCCTCGGCGCGGATTCACGGGCCATGGCCGCACTGTCCTGCAGGTTCGCGCCCCGGGCCCCGCACATGAGGAATTTCAGGGGACGCATCCATGAGAATGAATTGAGGTCGCCGGTGACGATGCGGCTTGCACCATCGGCTGGGAGCCGCGATGTGACGAGTTCGGCTGCGCGGCGGCGCGCGCCCGGGATCTCATGATCGAAATGGGTATTCGTGTGGTGGATGTCCTTCCCGGTCTCCTTGTCCCGGAACCGGGCCCACGTCGCCATGCGGGGATTCCGGTTCCCCCACGAGCGGGACCCCGGGATCTCCGGCGTGTCGGACAGCCAGAAGTTGCCGTGGTCGAGGAGCTTGAACCGGGTCTGCCGGTACAGGATCGCATTGTGCTCGTCCTCGGCGCCGCCGAGTCGGCCGCCGCCCACGAACGCGTACTCCGGGAAGTGCGCGCGGATGTCGGCCAACTGCTCCGGGAGACCTTCCTGGGTGCCGACGATGTCCGGTGAGTACCGATCCAGAACGTTCACGACGGCGGGCATGCGCCGTTCCCAACGGTTGACGCGGTGACGCGCCTTGGCACGGCACAGGTTGAACGTCATGACACGGAACGCGTCCGCGTCGGAGGAATCGAAGGAGAAGGAGGGGAGCAACCGCGACATGCCTGCCTCCTCTACCGTCGGGGATTCGGATTTAAGCATTGTGGGACGACCATAACGCCACACTGCCCCATGGTCACGGATCAGGGGTCCGAAATCCGCATCCATGAATAGGGGGAGCCCCCATGGGTGGGGACCATGCGGGGACAGGTACGCAGGGGGACGAGTCACGCAGGGACGCTGCCAGGCCTCTTCGCAATCAGCTTCCTGGCGGTTGCGGGATGCCTCGGAAGCGACGCCGGCCCGGATGATGGCGCAACGCCCGCCTCCGGGGTGGATACGGGGCCCAGCTTCCCCGTCCGCGTCGTGGATGCCGACGGCGCACCCGTCAACGGCGCGCAGGTGTGCATCGGGGACTCGCGGCAGGACGCGGTCACCCTCACGCCCGCATGCCAGGGGACGGGACGCGACGGCACCACATCCATGGCGTGGCCGTGCGATGGGCCATGCCCGTACACGAAGTACGTCGGCGCCACGTTCGCGGAAAAGGACGGCACGTATTCGAACAGCGTGGAAACCCACGGCACCTCATCCATGCCGGAGAACGAGATCGTCCTCTTCATCATCCGGTAAGGCGCGGGCACGACGCGCAATCAGGCACCCGCGTGAAGCACCCATCCAACGGGTGCGGCGTGCCACGGCATCTCGCCGGGCCCATCCGTGTTTCCTGGTCGGGAACCCGATCATGCCTTCAGGTTGGCAAGGACAATGTCCCGCACCTCTTCCGGCGTCTTGTCCGCCGTCTCGATGACGAGCGCGTACGCGGACGCGTCCGTGGGATCGAAGCCGTAGAAGCTCACGTACCGCTTCAGTTCGCTTGCCTCCCGTTCCCGGATCTCGCTCACGACGCGGTCGAGGTCCGGCCGCGCCTCCCGGGATGACACCCGCGCCGCCCGCACCTCGAGGGGCGCCACGAGGACCACCGTGAGGGCATTCGCCGCGGCCTCGCGCACCTGCCACGCGGCCATGCGTCCCTCAAGGACCACGCGCCCCGCGCCGGCGACCTCGATCATGCGCCGATCCAGTTCCCGGTCCACCTCGGGATGGGCTTCGGCGTATTG
Organism: Thermoplasmatota archaeon; assembly: GCA_041599855.1. Lineage (GTDB taxonomy): Archaea > Thermoplasmatota > SW-10-69-26 > JACQPN01 > JAJPHT01 > JBFILE01. The sequence continues at coordinate 4,840 of JBFILE010000024.1, read as the reverse complement.
GCCGAACTCGGCGAGGGTCATGTTCCGCTCGCGGGCGAGTTCCCGGAAGATGGCGCCCGCGTACACGTGGGGCCATTCGAGGCTCGCGGCAAGGAGCTTGCAGAGGGTCGTCGTGCCCGTGCCCGGGGACCCTGCCACCGCGACCAGGTCGTACGCCATCACAGTTCCTCCAGCGAGAAGCCCTCTTCCACCGCCTTCTTGCGGAATTCGAAGAGCTTCAATGCTCGCTGAAGAACCTGCCCGACCGGAATCGAGAACAGGGAGTACAGGAGGACCCAGTGGGGCAGGAACCACCACGTGCCCGTGAGCGGGTAGCCCGTCGGGTTCGTGGGAAGCCACGGCATCCGGGCAAACAGCACGCCCGGGTTCTTCGATTCCACGGTCTCGATGAAGTGGAGGAGCCACGTGAAGATCGGGATCACCGTGAGCATGGTGTACAGCATGGGCTTCATCTGGCCCATGGTGAGTTCCGACTGGACCTTCATGACCTCCGGCTGGAGCTCCGTGAGCCGCTTCATCTTGTACGTGTTGTTGGACTTGCGCGCTTCCGCGAATTCCTTCTGGAAGACGCGCATGGTCTCCTGGGCGCGGGCCATCGCGACCCAGTCGAGGAGGAAGTGCCGGATGATGGTGCTCGTGCCCACCATCACGAAGCCCGCGATGAGAAGCGTCCACACGGGACGCGTGTAGTTGAATCCCACGATGGGGTCGAAGGCAGCGCCGAGGGTGCCGCCGACGCGCGCCCGCAGTTCCATGTCGAACATGAGGAACAGGAGGGCTGTGATCGCAAGGGCGATGAACAGGGTCGAGAACGGGCTCTTCGGCTTCGGAACCGCCGGGGCGGGGGCATCGGTCAAGGGGAACACTCCGGGTGAGGATTCACGCGAGCGCCTTCACGATGGCGTCGCGGGTGTCCTCGACACGTCCGTCATGGTTCGTGATGATCTTCACCGTCGCACCGGTCATGGTCGCGACAGTCTGCGCAGCTGCGCGGTTCATGCCCTGATGCTCCGCGATCTCGGCCACGGAGTCCGCATCGCGCTGGCGCGTGGCATCGGCATTCCGGCGCCCGTGGATCTCCTCGGGCGTTGCTTCCACGAGGATGACCTGTGCCGGCTTCAGGCCCTTCACGACCCACTCGGGGAGCCCGGGAAGGTAGCCTTTCGGGGTCTTGATGGTGCAGTGGGTGTCCACGATGACATCGCCCATGGCCGCGATGGCCTCGGCAGCCGCCTTCTGGATTTCCCGCTGCACGGACGGGTCGAGACGACGCATCTCGTCGCGGTCCTTCACGAGGCCCTTCGCTTGGGCCACGTTGAACATCTCGGTCCCGTACACGACGACCTTGTAGCCCGCGTGTTCGCGCGCCGCATCGATCACCGTGCTCTTGCCGACCCCAGGAACTCCAGTAACAATCACGACGGCCATGGCAGGTCCCGGGCGCGGCAGTGCCGTCGCGTATTTAATGCCTTTTGACGGAATTCCGGGGAGGATGGCGGCTCCGGAGGCTGGCCGATCCCACCGGGGAACCGCCCCCCGACGCGATGCCTGTTCCGGTCATCGATTCCGCGGCTGAACCACGCTGGTCAGGTCGCAGATTGTCGCCGATCGTCACACGATTTCCTTCGTTTCCTGGCCATTCGCTGCGTCACAAGGTTTAAGACCCGACATGCGACCCATCGGCCTATACCCCGCCTTGCCAGCGGGGAGTTGCCACATCTGCTGGAGAGGAAACAACATGACACACCCTGCCTTAGCTGCCGCACTCGCTCTTGCCACGGTCGCCGCGACCGCGTCCGGAGCCCTTTACCTGCTTTCGGACGACGACGCGCCGACGTACTACGCCGCCGCCGAACCCGGATCGGGCGACGACGTCCGCGACTTCTCGGACGACCCGTCCGTCAGCGCGAAGGACCCCCTGAGCCCGTTCTACGAGGACTACTCCAAGGACACGTCCGCGAACCCCCGCACCGTCGTCTACCCCAACTACAAGGACGGCACGTCGTTCACGAGCCTCCAGTCCCAGACCGACTCGTGGGTGCCGAACGCGCCCACCGCCCCCGGGACGGATGCCACGTACCGCAACTCGCAGGTCGGCGACACGGACACCGCCGCGGAAGCGCCTGCGGACGACGATGACGCCGCCGCCCAGGACCCGTCCGACGGTGCCGACGTGGAACGCGCCGTCGCCGACGCTCTCGCGACCCCGCCGCCGCTCCCCACGCTCCCGGTCCTCCAGGAGCTCCCGAGCCCGGACCCGAACCAGGACCTCGTCACCGTTCCGGACGTCCTCCCGTGCCGCTCGCCGAGCGCGGTCCCGGACCCCGCGAGCTGTGACCTCCTCGGCCTCACGCCGTCCGGCGACCCCACCGGCAGCCTCCCGGCCCCCGGAAGTCTCGTCCCGAACACGGACGGCATCCTCCTCGACGTCCTCGCGGCCGTCGATGGTGCGTTGTTCTCCGTTGGTGCCTGATCGGGCCCGCCCCGCCCCGGACCGCGATGGAACGGGAGCCCCCCGGCGACAGGGACGCGTCGAAAGGCGCCACCGGCCGCCGGCCCACATGCCGGATCGTCGAATGCCGGGTGCCCACGCACCCGGAGCCTCTCCGCGGCGGGATATTCCCCGCCGCGTGGCCCCCTCTTTTCCCCGCCTACATGGTGCGCACCGATGACGCGGCGCGAACGCTCAACCCACGGCACACCGGTTTTCCACGCACCATGGCGCGATACCGGGTTGAATTCGACATCCGTCATTGTGAAGGCAACTTCAACTGCATCGGCGCGGCGCCCGACCTCTTCGTCACCCTGACAGGCGGCCTGAAAGCCGATCTCATCGGTCACGAGATGCACGCGCGCGGATTCCAGACCCTCGACATCGAGGCCGACAGTCTTGAAGCCGCCATCGAAGCCGCGCGGGTGTGCCCACCCCAGGTGATCCGGGTCGTGGACCTTGACACGGGAGACATCCTGGAAGGCCCGGAGGAATTGCCGGTGGAACAAGCCGCCGAGGAGGGCCCCGCGCCCATCGGGGCGTCGTCAACGGATCCCGACCTTCCCGCCAAACGGTGAATGTCGGGCGATCGCGGCCCTCGCGGCAGCGATTCCGCGGGCACGACACGATCTTGTCCCACGGGAAATGCCGACACGCCGGGGCGAGGTTGAATGCCGCGGCCACCCGCCGGCAGGAAAGGAAAAAGGGAACCCTGCCGGCGCAGGCAGCGCCCGGCAGGGGAGAATGATCGTCGGGTTCAGCCCATGCCGCCTTCGTCGAACTTCAGCTGGCTCATGAGCTTCCGCTGCATCTTCTTGTTCGCCGTCAGGCCCTTCATGGCCTTCCGGCTCGTGTCGTAGTACTTCAGGAGCGCCTTGACTTCGGCCGGGTCCACGCCGGCCCCGCGGCTGATGCGGCGGATGCGGCTCACCTTCAGGAGGTCCGGGTGTTCGAGTTCCTCCCGCGTCATCGACCCCATGATGACCTTGAACTCCTGGAGCTTCTTCTGGGTCGCCTCCATCTGGGGATTCGACATCTTCCCCTTCATGTTCCCGAGGCCGGGAATCATGTCGAAGACCTTCGAGAGGGGACCCATGTTCTGGAGCATCTCCATCTGTTGGCGCATGTCCACGAGGCTGAACTTGCCGCTCATGATGCGCTTGGCCGCGGCCTCCGCCTCCTCCTCGTCCTCGACCGCTTCCTGCGCCTTCTCAAGGAGGGTCTGGATGTCGCCCATGCCGAGAAGACGGCTGATGAACCGGGCGGGCTCGAACTTCTCGAGATCGTCGATCTTCTCACCGACACCGAGGAACATGACGGGCGCCTTCGTCTCGGACACCGCAGAGAGGGCACCGCCACCCTTGGCGGTTCCATCGAGTTTCGTGATGATGACGCCCGAGACGCCGACCGCCTCGTGGAATGCGCGGGCCTGCGGGCCGGCCTGCTGGCCGACCTGCGCGTCCATGACGAGGAATTTCTCATCCGGTTTCGCGATCCGGAAGATGTCCTTCATCTCCTCGATGAGGCCCTCCTCCAGCTTGTCGCGGCCGGCCGTGTCCACGATGACCACGTCGGCCTTCTGCTTCAGGATCGGGATGCCGCGGGTGACGATGCCTGCCGCGTCCTTGCTCCCCTTCTCGCCGTAGAAGGGGGCCCCGCTCTGTTCGGCGAGGGTCTTGAGCTGGTCGTACGCGGCCGGCCGGTGGACGTCAGCCGCGATGAGGCCCACCTTCAGGCCCTTCTTCTGGAAGTACTTCGACAGCTTCCCGCACGTCGTCGTCTTCCCTTGACCGTACAACCCGACCATCATGATGGTCTGGCCCTTGAGCTTGAGTTCCCGGGGCTCGCCGAGGACGTTCACGAGTTCATCGTACACGATGCGCACGACGTGCTCGCGGCTCGTCATGCCCGCCGGCGGCTTCTCCTCGAGCGCCCGCTTCTCGATGGCCCGCGACAGCTTCAACGCGAGCTTGACATTCACGTCCGCCTGCAGGAGTGCCCGCTGGATGTCACGAATGACCTCCTTCACGAGCTTCTCATCGATCTGGCCCGCGTTCGCAATCTTCTTCAGGGTGCTCCGCAGGGAGTCGCCGAGGCCTTCGAGAACCATGGAATGCTCCGAACAATGCTGAGGACTCCCATAAATATGATTCCCGGAGGCCGTCGACCGGATAACGGGGGCCGGAGCGTTTGCGGAAGCGTTTGCGGAAGCGTTGCCGGAAGCGTTGGCGGAAGCGTTGGCGGAAGCGTTGGCGGAAGCGTTGGCGGAAGCGGAAGGGGGTGCGTGAGCGTGAGCGTGAGCGTGAGCGTGAGCGTGAGCGTGAGCGTGAGCGTGAGCGTGAGCGTGAG
>JBFILE010000023.1:0-19714 GCA_041599855.1 Thermoplasmatota archaeon | reverse complement strand
GGCGGGAACACGCGGCATCCGGAAGGAATGGGAATGGACGTGGCGCTGCCGCGGCTGCGGACGATTCTTCGACGATCAACAGAAAGGCGATGAGTGCCCCATCTGCGGGACGGGTGTCCGGCTCGTGCGGAAAAAATAGTCGTGCCCGCGCGGATAAGAATACTCGCGCCCGCCACGACGACGGCATCTACTACTGGTACGCACCCTGGATGGTCGGACACGAATCACGCATTGTGATCGACAGTGAAGATGAACCACACATCAGCCTCGTGGCCCAGAACCTGTTCGACCGCGGCGACCGCATGATCACCGGCAAACTCCGGTACGCGACCCAGCAAGACGGAGAATGGATCACGGAAACCGTGGACGAAGACGGCTACGCCAACGGACTTCAATCCGGCATCGCCGTCGACAAGAACAACCGACCCCACATCGCCTACGTCTTCGGATGGTACCACGAACCCGAACAGGAATATCGGCCTTGGTTCCAACTTCGCTACGCCCAACCCGTAGCCGCCCTCACCGACCCTGCATCATTCCTCGGCCGCGGCGAGTAGCGCTCACCGTTCCCAGGATGCGCCGTTGTTCGTCTACGGCGTTGCAAGGGTTGCTTCGTGCGCGGCACCGATCTGACCGACCCGCGCGACGTGTTGTGCATCTTCCTCGTCCGTCCTCTTCATCCGCCGGCGTCACGGGTACACGACGTCCGCCGCGAACAGCTGGATCTTAGGCGCCGCGGTCCCCATCCGGCACGCAGGTGCTCCGCCCAAGGGTTCCGGCGCCCACGAGAACGACCCGTCCAGCGTGAACGCGTACGCCCCCGGGGGTCCGTCGATGATGACGTACTCGTCGCTCCCGCTCATGGGTGCGGGGCCTTCGACGGCAAGGATCCCGGACGGGCCACCCGGGCACGTCCCCGGCCACTCCGCGTCGAATCCGGCGAAGACGTGGCCCGTGGCCGTGAGCGTCTTCCGGGACACCGGGGCGCTCCATGAGTAGTGGCCGGTCCCGGCGGCGGACCCGTGCTCCGTCCACGCGAAATCCGCAAGGTCGCCATACGCCGTGTTGAAGCTCGTCCGCCATGCGGTCCATGTGGTGTCGTGGAGGTCGTGGTACCGGAAGTACACCTCGCACGTGGCCCCGCCCATGCCGAAGGCGACGAGGGTGTAGTTGCCGGCGTGGGGGAAATCCACCTCGAGGATGAGGTTGTGGCCGAAGCCGAGTACGCAGTCCCGGTCCGGGATGCCTCGATCGTCCGACACCTGCGTCCGGCCGCGGATGGTGCCCGTGTCCCGGTCGACCAGAAAGAATCCGAGGGCATAGTCGCGGCTTGCGCTCTCCGCCTCGATGCGGAAGGAGCCGAAGCCGTTCGCGCCGGCGGTGATGTCGATGGCCACGGCGGCGTCCTCGGTGACGTACCGCCACCAGTAGCCGACGCCCGTGTGGGTGGCATCACCGACAGGTGCGAGGGCGGGAAGCGCCATCAGCACCACGACCATCGCCAAGGGAACGCGCCGCGCGGGCATGATGCCGGAAGGGATCCCGGGTTCATGGCTCTTTGGGGGCCGCGGGTGACGGGTCCGGAGGGGCTTCCGCGGATTCCTCCGTCGCTTCCCCGAGGTCCGGCGCGGCGGGCCCCGCCGTGCCCGCGGGCGGCAACTCCGGGCGGGACGAGGGGGACAGGAACGCCACCAGGGACGGGTCCCCCGGGATCCGCGCGAATCCCTGGTGCCGGTCAACCAGCATGGCGCCGCCCGCGTCCTTCGCGAGACGGGCCAGGTCTTCGATGGCACAGGTCACCGCGGTGAGGGGCCATGGGAGGTCGGACACCGGCACGACGCGCACGCCCCGGATCCGCTCCCACGCCGGGATGCGGCGGGTGAGGGACCGGCACGGCAGTTCAAGGGCGGCGGCGGATGCGCCGAACAGGATGGGCAGCCAAGGTGTTCCGGCTTCGACGACCCGCGAGTACGTGCCGCCGCCCTCCCGCTCGGTGAGGATGGCGAAGTCGCGGTCGATCAGGAGATCGAAGGTGCTCGTGCGCGTGATGGGCTGCCACACACCTGCGACAAGGATGCGGGCGTCATGGCTGATGATGACCGTGATCGATGGGCGGCCGGTGGCGTTGGCCGCGTCATCGAGTGCCCGCGCCTCGCGGGCGATGGCGGCCGCATCAAGGAGGATGCGGGCCGTCCCGTTGGTTTCGGTGACGGTGAGAGGCGTCGCCCGTGACCACCATTCGCGGCCCTCTCCACCAAGCTCCCGCATCTGGACCGTGGCGCGCCAGGCCACCGGTTCCGCGACGATGCCTGTGACGGCGTGCTGCGCGGTGATGACCCATGTTCCCGTGTCGTTCAGGAGGATTCCCGCGTCCCGCTCCGTGAAGACGTGGCCGGCCGGCCACGGGCCGCGGGCCTGCGCGAGGGTGGCGGCCACATCCACCGCGAGCCGGTCGGATCCCGACGATTCCGTGGCGATGCTACGGTCGGCAACGGCGAAGGCGGCGAACAGGCAGGCCACAACGAGGGCGGCCTGCACGGCGCGGACGCCGAGGAGGATGCGGGGGGTCACGCGGTCACCTCGATGATCCGCGTGACCGTGGCGGTGCCGACGGCGGCGGCGCCCGCGTCGCGGATGACGACGTCGAGTTGGATCGTGATGGCGGTCGTGCCGGCGGGATGGAGGATGGACGTGTCCCGGATGCGGACGGTGTGGGAGGCGCCGGCCGCGACGCTTCCGGACGCATCCACCAGCTGCCACCGGGAGCCGGTGGGAGCGGTCTTCGTCGCCGTCACGTCGAGGGTCGTTCCGGTCACGTACTGGTGGGTGATCCTGACCGCATCATCCATCCAGGCGCTGAAGGCCGTGACCACGGGAGCCAGGTCCTCGACCTTGACGAATGAATCCGTGTCCGCCACCACATCGGCACCGACCGTGCGCTCCACCTCCGCCCAACTGTACGCCATCGCCGGTGTGACGAGGATGGCGAGGCAAAATGCGACGCGGTACACGTCACGCACCCCCCTGACGCATGACCAGCGCGAGGCCGAGGAAGAGGGCCGTGACGGGAAGCTGGGCGGCCACGGCGCCATGTTGCGCGAGGTATGCCACACCGGGCAGGCTGGGGGCGCGGACAAGCTCCGTTGGTCCCCGTGCCTCGACCGTCCAGTGGCCCATCGGGGGAAGGGTCGCGGTGAAGACACCGGCATCGCTCTCGACCCGGGCGAAGGTCGGGAGGATCTGGCCGGTGATGGTGACGGCGCCGTTGGCCGTCGCCTCATCGTGGAACGCGGGCGCGGCCAGGAGCAGCAGCAGGCCGCCCGCAGCCATCATGATGTGCGGACGCGTGACCCATGCGTGGCGGCCCGCGGGCGTTCCCGGAATGGTGGCGGTTCGGCCGCGGCGGCGGCGGGCGATCCGGTCGGTGCGGGCGCGCATCCAGCCGAGGATGCCCACCATGAACAGTCCCGCCTGCAGGATGCCAAGGCCGAGCGGCTTCAGCCACACCGTGTCCAGGGCCACGGGCTCGCCGCGGAAGTGGGGGACGATTGCAACGGCTTCCGCCGCGATGGGGGGGAACCCGTTGTCCTGATCCGTGTCGCTGTTCGCATCCCCGCGCGTGACGAGACCATCAACCGTGACGGCGGTCACGCGATGGACGACGGGCGTGGAGTCGGGGGCGTCGAAAAGGACGATGTCACCTTCTTGGGGGGTGCCTCGGATGGCGAGGAAGATGCTTCCTTCCGGCAGCGTGGGTTCCATGCTGCCGCTTGTGACGAAGCCGACGTGGACCACGCCGGTCGCCCGGGCGGCCACGACGAGAACGAGGAGGGTGATGACAAGGATTCGCAACCGTACCCACTCCCATCGTTCGTCGTCGCGGCCGTCTTTCATCCATCTCAGCTTGCGGTCACCGTGATGGAGCACGCAACGCTCTCACCGGTGGCCTTGCCGGACCCGGACACCTTGAGGCCGAGGTAGCCGCTGCCCGTTGCCGCGAGGCTGAGGGCGGTGGGATCGCCGGAATAGTCCGGGGTGGACTGCGCCTCGGTGGACGTGAGGGCAACGGTGCACAGGGCCGAATCCGTGCCGCCGATGGTGATGTCCACGCTCTTGGTCTCCGTGCCCTTGTTCGTGATCTTCACGAGGGAATCGAATTCGTAGGCGCCGTCCACGTTGATGCCGGACCCGGACGCAGCCAGGTTGTTCCCGTCGAATGCGACGGTGATCTTGCCCGCGCTCACGCTCACGAATCCATCATGGGCGCTGTTCGCGTTCGCTTCAAGCGCGAGATACGCACTCGCATCAGTGACCACATCCGCAGTGACGGTTCTTGCGCCCGTATCCGCACCGGAAAACGCGGTGACGAGGGCAATGCTCATGGCTCCAGCTCCGACGATCGCGACCCACGAAGGGGCCAGGTTACCAACCATGGGACTGTCGGTGTCACAGCGGGTGGAAAACAGCCCTTGGCCGCGGACTTTCGGACCAACGGCCAAGGTCCCGAACGGCCATTGTCCATTGACATGTAATGGCGGCAACCAACATGCAATCGATGAGCGAATCATCCGCGGTTTCTCCGTCGCGACAGGCATGGCGGCAATACCGACGCGGGAAGGATCCCGCTGGACGGTCGGAAACGGGATCGGACGCGGGCCCGCAGAATCGGACACGCATCACACCTCCGCACATGGTCCATCGGTGTTCCATTCGGTGCGGCCAAATGCGCCACCGGAGCGCGACGAAGCCCGCATCGGCAGGATCCGTCTGCTACGGAGCCTCCGGGAGGCCGGCCACGATTCCCACGCCGTCATGTGTCCCGCCTCCCGTGATCCGGCAACCGAGATCCGTCGGGGATGGTCGAGGCGGCGGATCCCGCGCGCGCCCGGTGCGCAGGCGTACATGAAGTCCCGGGACCCCTTCCTCGGGTTCCGGCGCCGGTGCGGCGGTGCATCGTCCATGCGGTTCTCGCCGGGCGGCGGCATCCTCGAGCGTGACCGCTCCGTCACGTCGCGTGTCGCCGCGTGGCGGGACTCGCCGACCATGTGGATGCGCCGGGCATCCCTCCTTGCCCATCTCCGCCACGGTGCCGCCACCGACCTGCCCGTGTTCCGCGGCACCCTCGAAGCGGTCCTCCCCGAAGGCGGATTCTTCACCCCGAAGGCCGTGGGCTGGGCGCTTCGCCAGCATGCCCGGACAGGTCCGGACCGGGTGCGTGCCTTCGTCGACGGGCGCGAGGATCGGATGCGGCCGTCGTCCCGGACGGAAACGTTGCGCCCCATCAGATCAGGGGGATGGCTCCGGATCGTTGACTGCGGCGCGAGCCAACGGCGGCCCCCGGCCCGAATCACGCGGGTCGCGGGGGGTCGCCGCCGCCCGCGGCGGGCAGGTCGAAGATGAATCGCGTGCCCTTCCCCTGGCCGTCACTCTCGCACCGGATCGATCCCCCATGGAGGTCCATGATGCCCCGGCAGATGTGGAGGCCGAGCCCCGTCCCGCCCTTGGGGTTGCGCTGGGTGTCATGGACCTGGGAGAACGGCTGGAAGAGGCGCGCCTGGACCGCAGGATCGATCCCGTCCCCGGTGTCGGTGACGGAGGCGACGACGCGCCCGTTGTCGCGGGACGCGCGCAGGATGACCGTGCCGCCCTCCGGCGTGAACTTCAATGCGTTCGACAGGAGGTTGTCGACCACCTGCCCGAGGCGGCGGTCATCGCCGTCCACGAGGAGCCCCTCGGATTCGCCTTCGAGGACGATGGAGACGCCTTGCGCGCGCGCATTCTCCTGGTAGGCATCCGCGGCATCCGCGATGACGCGTGCCACATCCACCGGTCGCGTGTCGAGACTCAGTCGATCGCTTTCGAGGCGGGCGGCATCAAGGAGGTCCCGGACGAGTTCCGCAAGCCGGTCGATGTTGCGGTTCACGATCCCCATGGTCTTCAGCGCCACGGGATCGGGGGCGCGTTCCGCCGTACCGTTCAACGCGCGATCGAGCAGATGGAGCTGCACCTTGATGGGGGTCAGCGGCGTGGACAACTCGTGCGCCGCCATGTTCATGAAATTCTGCCGGAACGCCTCCTGGGATCGCAGGGTGGTGATCTCGCGCAGGCGCTCCGAGGCCACCTTCTGTTCCAGGTCCGCCTTCTTCCGGTCCGTGATGTCCTGCGCCGTACCGTGCATCCGGATCGGCGTGCCCTTGTCGTCCCGGGTGATCTCGGCGCGCGCATCCAGCCACCGTTCGTCCCCGGTCCCATGGATGAACCGGTGCTCGAAGGTCAATTGGGTCGCGGTGCCTTCGATGGCGGACTGGAGGAGTCGGGTCACCCGGTCCCGTTCATCCTCCGGGAGCAACCGGATGAACCCATCGAACGTCGGGGTCATGGTGTCCCGGTCGAGTCCGTAGATGCGGTAGAGTTCATCGCTCCATTCGACCGCATCCGCACCCACGTTCCATGACCAGCTCCCGATCCTTGCGAGAACCTGCGCATGGGCGAGTTGCCGGCGACTCTCATCCAGTCGCGCCTCGGCACGACTGCGCTCCTGGACCTGGCTTTCGAGGGCACCGACGGCCAGGGTGAGCTCCCGGGTACGGGCCTCGACGCGGGCTTCGAGTTCCTCGCGGGCCGCTTCGAGCGCCGCCTGGTCGTGATGCCGTTCCGCAACGAGGGCCGCAAACGGCAGGGCGAGGACGGCAAGCACGCCCATGAACGTCTGGAGGATGAGGAGGTTGGCATTCGGGTCCGGTCCCGCGAACGGTCCGGACCCACGCAGCGTGCCCGCGATGGCGACGATGGAAAGGATGAATGTCGCGGTGGCGGCTTCCCGGGGGCCGAAACGGTACGCGGCCCACACGACCACGGGGACCGCGAGGAAAACGAGGGGGGCACTCCCGAGGGGCCCGCCGAATACAGCGAGTCCCACGACGGCGAGTGATGCGGTCAAGGCCAAGGCCTCGAACGCCTGGTTCGCGGTCCACCGGATCCGGGTCCGATTGGCCCAGAGGATGATGACGGGGGCCACGATGAGTGCGCCCGCGCCATCGCCGAGCCACCATGTGAACCAGATGTCCTGAGCCGCCCCGATCGGTGCGAGGCCCCACAGGATGAGGGTTGCGACGCCCACCGTGGCGCTCACCGATGTCGCGATGCCGCCGGCGAGGAGGACGAACCGGTACGCATCGGACGCGCGCTCGAACGCATGCCGTCCACCGGCGAAACGCTGGACCAGGAACCCTGCAACGAGGGCTTCGCCCATGTTGCCGAGGGCGATGAACGCGCTTGAGACATGATCCCCCGAACTCGTCAGGTTGACGATGTAGGCGCCAAGGAAGATGGCGGGAGCCATGCGGGGGCCGAAAAGCAGGACGGCAGCGATGGCAATCCCGGTCGGCGGCCACACCGCGCTTGCACTTGCGTTCACGAAGGCAAGCGAGAGGCCCAGTTGGCCGCCAGCGACATAGGCCGCTGCAACGACGGTCCACCAAAGCAGGAGATGGGCCGCGGGGCGCGTGAAATACCCCCCTGTCCCCCTTGGGGCGGGACTCCCTTCCGAGATCGCTTCCTTGCCGGCCGGCGGATGATCGAACCCGCGCGGTCCGGTGGCAGCAGCCCGCATACGGCCCGTCCACAACACTTCCTTCATTATACTTGCGGGTTTGTTCATGTGGCCGGACACGCCTGCGGCACGTGGCAAAGCGGCTGTCCACATCGGGAAAATGACCCGCGCAAGGTTGCGCATGCGGGACCGGGTCCGCAGCAGGCAACGGGCCAAAATACCCCGCCGTCGTCCTCGACGCGCCACGGAACGGGCCGCCGGCAAGAGTGGCAGCGTCGACAGCCGCAGCGTCCACCGTGGACGCCACCCTGCGCGACGGCCTCCCGCAGGCACCCGAGCGGGATAACGGCCATGTCACGAGGGAAATCCTTACGCCCGGCGGTGCCGTCGCCGCCGCATGACCCCGGTCCGCCGCGCGCCCCGCGCAGTGCTTGTCCTCCTCCTTGTCCCTGCCCTCGTCGCGGCCGGTTGCGTGTCCGCGCCGGCCGGGGACGAACCGGGTACGGACACCGTTGCCCCGCCAGCATTCATCGACCCCATCCATGACGACCACGACCACGCGGACCTGTCGCTCCACCAGCTGTCCACGCCGACCATGGAGAAGGTCGGGTACTCGGCCTTCGACGGCGGCGGCATGCGGTTCACCTCGTTCGGCGAGATGGACCTCCACGAGGACCTCGCCGTCATCTCGGCCGTCCGCATCGGCGAGACGCGGCAGGGCGTCATCATCATGGTGGACCTCAGCGACCCCACGGACCCCAAGCGTCTCGGTGTCGGACTCGTCGGGGACGCGTCCCACCCCCTTGACGTGAAGTTCGACGCATCCGGCGCCTACGTCTTTGCGACGGCCACGGGGCAGATCCACGCATTCGACGTGTCCGACCCGTCGAATCCCCTGCCTGCCGGAGCCATGCTGCCGCCTGGCGTGGCCTGCCACATGAGTGCCCTCGGGGTCGTGGCCGGCGTTGAATACTTCTTCTGCACCGGCGACCCCACGGGCCTCACCGTGTACCGGGTCGTGGATGTCTCCCCCGGCCGCGCCCTCGTCCCCGTGGGTCGGTCCTCACCCGATGGCGGTCCGCAGGTCGGCGGATCCCTGTTCGGAGGCCTCGGCGCGCCCCACGACATGACATTCCAGGAGGATCCCGTGACCGGCGACCCGATCCTGGTGGTCTCGAACCGGGGCTTCGGCGTCCGCGTCCTCGACATCCGCGACCCCGCGAACCCCGTGCAACTTGCCCGTTGGCACGGGGAAGGAGCGGACCACTTCTCGAACCACATGCACACCGCCATGGTCACCCTCGTGAACGGCACGCGCTACGTCATCGTAAGCCCGGAGATCCTCGACAGCGGCAACCCGCCCGCCGTCTGGATGCTCGATGCCACCGACTACGCGAACCTCATCCTCGCGGCCGAGTGGACGGCGCCCAACGACCACCCGTCCCCCGGGTTCACGTTCACGACCCACCAGTGGCAGGTCGCGGAAGAGCGCCTGTACCTCGGATACTACCATGCCGGCGTGTGGGTCCTCGACCTGCCCACCATCCTCGACCCCGGATTCCGCGATGACCCGGCACGCGGCGATGTCCTCGGATACTACCTGCCCCACGAGGACCCCGTCGAGCCCGCGGCCATGGTCCCGAACGTCTGGGACGTGACGCTGCGCAACGGGTTGATCTTCGCCACCGACATTTCCAGCGGGTTGTACGTGCTGCACCATCTGCCGGATGCGATCGGAGACGAGGCGATCACCGGATTCTCCTGATCGAGCGGCCGTGGTCGGGCGGAACCGGGATGGGGGAAGCGGACGCGGCTTGCGGACGCGGACGCGGAAGCGGAAGCGGCTTGCGGAAGCGGAAGCGGCTTGCGGAAGCGGAAGCGGCTTGCGGAAGGGGAAGGGGGTGCGGGAGCGTGAGCGTGAGGGGGAGCGTTGGCGTTGGCGGAAGCGTTGGCGTTGGCGGAAGCGTTGGCGTTGCGGTTGGCGTTGCGATTGGCGGTTGGGGTTGGCGGTGGCCGCTAGGCTGGCGCTGGCGCTGGGGTTGCGGGGGGGCGCGGTTCGTGACGACTTCGGGGCTTCCCTTGATTCCCTTTGCCCACCCTACTCCGCGGGACTGTCCGCGCCGCCGTCCTTGGTGGCCGCCTTGGCGGGAACCGGTCGGGTGCGGAGGGCGTTCGCGGCGAAGGCGAACGTGATGGCGCCGAATGCGGCACCCGCGACCAGGACCCCGTCATACGTGGCATCCGCGCCCATTGCGCCCCATCGGAGGAGGGGCATGACGGCGGGGACAAGGCCGAGGAGGACGGCGGTCGCCCAGAGGGCCGGGCGTTTCACGTTGAGGCGGGCGAGGGCCCAGTTCGCGGCGACGGCGACCACGAAGAAGGGGACAAGGTACAGCGCAGGCCAGGCGCGGGCGCCCAGGTCGGTGCCGGCGTGGATGAGAAGGGCGGCAAGGGCGAAGGCTCCGGAGGTGCGGAGGATGAGGTTCTCGGTGGCGCGGTCCATGGGTCCGCCGACACGCTTGCCGGATATGAGGCCTTGCCTCGTGCATAGGGCTGTTGCCGCTGCGACGCGCGGCGCGGGCACAGGCGCAGCATGCAATGGCTCAAACGGGGAGTCCGGCATTGGGGCCACCATGCCTCCGACAACGCACCACTTGACGGACGTGGAACTCACCATCGAGGAGGTCCGCGCCCTCCTGTCCCTCGTGCGCCACCGCCGCACCGACCTGACCCAGAACCTGCGCCGCCTGGACGAGGCGGACGCGTCCGACGCCTCGAAATCCCAGGCGCTCCGTGCCATGGGCCCCGAACAGGAACTGTTCGATGACCTCGCGATGAAGCTCGAAGGCGCCGAGAGGGAACTTGAGCGCGGATGAGGGGGACAACCCCCCGGGAGCCGTTGCTGGTCCGCGGGCGCCCCCGGCAGATGCCCACCTGGCCCCTTGGGCAGCATTCTTTTGAGGGACGGCGAGCTAAGGGGATTCCACCGAGGAGTTGACGGACATCGCCCACGAGGAGTTTGCCCGATTCATCGAATCCGTGCCCGACGCCATGGTGGTCGTCGACGAAGCCGGGCGCATCGTACTTGTGAACGGTCAGGCCGAATCCATCTTCGGCTACCGTCGCACGGAACTCCTCGGCGCCGCCGTCGAGGTCCTTCTGCCCGACAACCTGCGCGACAAGCACCTCGGCCACAGGGCCTCCTATTCGCAAGACCCCCGGGTCCGGCCCATGGGCGTGGGAATCGAGTTGTTCGCGCGGCGCAAGGACGCAACCGAATTTCCCGTCGAGATCAGCCTGAGTCCCATCGAGAGCGACGGCCAGCAACTCGTGACCGCCGCCATCCGGGACATCTCGGACCGTCGCAAGGCGGAGCAAAAGTTCCGGGGACTCCTTGAGAGCGCGCCGGATGCCATGGTCATCGTGGACCGCAATGGCGCCATCTCCCTCGTGAATTCGCAGACGGAGAAACTCTTCGGGTACGAGCGGGGCGACCTCCTCGGGAAGTCCGTGGAGATCCTTCTTCCCGACCGTTTCAAGGACCGCCACCATGAGCACCGGTCCGGCTACTTCAGCGACCCGCACACGCGGCCCATGGGCGTTGGGCTCGAACTGTACGCGCGGCGATGGGACGGCTCCGAATTTCCCGTCGAGATCAGCCTCAGCCCCATGGAAAGCGAGGCGGGGCTCCTCGTCACCGCCACCATCCGGGACATCACGGAGCGCAAGGAGGCGGACACCCAACTCCGGGAATCCCTCGAAGAGAAGGAGGTGCTCCTCAAGGAGATCCATCACCGCGTCAAGAACAACCTTCAGGTGGTCGCGAGCCTCCTCGCCCTCCAAAGCAGCGCGCTCCAGGACCCCCTCGCCCGCGAAGCCTTCGAGGAGAGCAGGAACCGGGTGAAATCCATGGCCCTCGTCCACGAGACGCTGTACCAGTCCGGCACCTTGTCCGCCATCGACTTCGCCGCGTACCTGGATCGCCTCGGGAAGGATGTGTTCCAGTCCTATGGTCATCAGGGAGGGCGGATCACGCTGGAGGTGGACGTGGACCCGGTGCCCCTCGACGTCGAGATGGCCGTGCACATGGGCCTCCTCGTGAACGAGTTGGTGTCGAATGCCCTCAAGCACGCCTTTGCAGGCCGGAAGGAAGGCGTCGTCCAGGTCCGGTTCACCCGGGGCCCCGTCCATGGCGGCACGGGGCTCATCCTCACGGTCTCGGACAATGGAATCGGATTGCCGGAGACGCCCGCCGAAGGCGGGGCGCCGACACTTGGCATCCATCTCGTGGAGGCTCTCGCGCAACAGTTGTCCGGCAGCGTCGAAGTGATCCGGGACCCCGGAACCACATTCACGATCCGCATACCGGATCGGGGGTCGACCGGATGACGGTGCCGGCTCCGCAACGCATCGTCGTCGTCGAGGATGAAGCGATTGTCGCGCTGCACCTCGTCGCCACGATCCGGTCCCTCGGGTACGAGGTCGTCGCAACCGAGAACACGGGCCTCGCGGCCATCGCCACCGTGGACCGGACCCGTCCCGACCTCGTGCTCATGGACATCAAGCTCAAGGGGACCCTCGACGGCATCAGCACGGCGGCGCGCATCCGGGACGACTTCCACGTACCGGTCGTCTTCCTCACCGCGTACAGCGACGAAGGGACGTTGGCGCGGGCGAAGATGGTGCAACCCTACGGATTCATCGTGAAACCGTTTGAGGAGCGCGAGCTTCGGAGCATCATCGAGATCGCGCTCCACAAGCATGGGATGGAACGCCGGCTCGTCGAGAACGAGCGATGGCTCTCCACGATTCTTGAAGGAATCGCGGACGCGGTCGTCGTCGTGGATCGCAACGCGCGGGTCCGCTTCATGAACACGCAGGCGCAGTCGTTTGCATCCCTTGACGCACGCGCCGCCCACGGCGCCCGTCTCGGGGATGCCTTTGCCGTGGTGCCCGGACCCGACCCCCTGCCGGAAAGCGGCATCGTCGGCAACGGCACATGGTCCGCGCGTTTCATGACGCGGGACGGGAAGGTGGTTGATGTCGAAGGAACGTCGAGCGACGTCCGCGGATCCGCGGAGGACGCTGAAAGGGTCCTCGTATTCCGTGACGTCACGGCCCGCAAGCGCGCCGAGGCGAAGGCGCGTCATCTCGCAAGTGTCGTGGAAGCGTCCGATGATGCCATCATCAGTATGGCCATCGACGGCACCATCCTGTCGTGGAACCGCGGAGCCGAAGTCGTGTACGGATACACGGCAAACGAGGCTGTCGGGACATCCATCACCCGCATCGAACCGCCGGATCTCGCCGAGGAATCCGCCGGATTCATGGCGGCGCTTGCGCGGGGTGAACCGGTCGAACACCATGAGACCCGACGCCGACGCCGGAACGGCGACATCATCACGGTGACCCTGACGCTCTCCCCGGTGAAGGATGGCCTCGGAGTCATCACGGGAGCCGTCGACATTTCACGGGACATCACCGCCCTCAAGCAGGCCGCTGAGGAACGGAAGGTTGCCGACGACCGGATCGCCGAGATCGAGCGGTTGAACGAGATGAATCGCCTGAAGACCGCATTCATCAACCACGCGTCCCACGAACTGCGCACGCCCATGACCCCGATCCGCCTCCAGCTTGCCATCCTCCGCAAGGCCCGCGAGGAGGAACGGAGTCCCGTGATCGGCCATGCCGTCGACGTCCTCGAGCGGAACCTGGAGCGGCTCACGCAGCTTGTCGATGACATCGTCCGCACGGCGCGCTTCCAGGCAGGCGAGTTCTCGATGGAGTACGAGGCCACCGACGTGCGTTCCGTCGTGGATGACGCCCTTGCGCTGCTGGAGGCGGGACCCGCCGCCGACCGGATCCGGGTCGAGGCGGACCCGATTCCCTTCTCGTGCGATGGGGATCTCGTGGCCGAAGCACTCCGGAACCTCATGGAGACGGCATTGAGCTGGGTGCCGGAGCGCGCGACGATCCCGGTCACGGGCCACGCCGAAGGCGACCGTGTCGCATTCCGGGTCGGTGTCGGCGACGTGTCGATCACGGATGATGAGATCGGGCACGTCTTCGATGCCTTCGCTCCGGTCGACGCTTCCCTCCCCGCCTATTCGTCCCGGACGAGCTTGGCACGCTTCGTGGCCCGGACCATTGCCGAGCACCACGAGGGATCCCTCGATCTGGAGCGGTCCGGGGATGGCGTCACCTTCGTCATGCGGCTTCCCCGGCACACATCGCCCCGATCGGCCGCGCCCGAGGGTTCAGAGGGACAGAAACCGGTGGCGTCATCGCGCGAAGGCTGAACCGGTGCCCCCGCGCCATCGCTGGTGCGACGGCTCGCCCACATGACGCGGTCAAGGCAGCTTGAAGTCCGCCGGCCGCCCGCACGTGGGGCACCACGGGTTCATGTGGGCATCCATCACGGCGTCCGGGCCTTCCCATCCGCACGTGCAGATGAATGTGTACGTGGCCTGCCCGCGGGGGCGATCCGCCACCCGGGTACCGTTGGGATCCGCATCCATGATGCCGGGAACCCGACGACGCACGTGAACGTTGTCATGGCCGCGCGCGGACCAGCAGGCCCGGGGTGCGCGTCACGTCGTCCACGCGGCAAGCGCCCGTGAGTGCCATCGCGTCCTCGAACTCACCCATGAGGAGTTCGAGGGCGCGGGTGACGCCGGCCGACCCGTCCAAGGCGAGACTCCACATGATCGGCCGCCCAACAAGGACCGCACGGGCCCCGAGCGCGAGGGCGATCAGCACGTCCGTGCCGCGGCGCACGCCGCCGTCCACGAACACCTCGCACGCGCCGTCCACGGCAGCCACCACATCCGGGAGCGCGTCGATGGTCGCGATGCCGTGGTCCAGCTGGCGGCCGCCGTGGTTCGACACGATGATCCCCGCGCATCCGTGCGCCACGGCAAGACGCGCATCCGCTGGGTCCACGATTCCCTTGACGATGACCGGCAGACCCGACACGCGGCCCAGCCAGTCCACATCCGCCCACGTCAAGGACGCGTCCAACTGGCTCGCCACATAGGCAGCGAGTCCATCCGCGCCGCCGCCCAGTGCCGGCAGGTGCTCCTGATCAAGGTGCGCGAAGTTTGCAAGTCCGAGGCCTGCCGGCAGGGTGAACCCGTTCGTGACGTCGCGTTCCCGGCGGCCCCAGACCGCAGTGTCCACCGTGAGGACGAGGGCCTCGTACCCGGCGGCGACCGCACGCTTCACGAGGGACTCGGTGAGGGCCCGGTCCTTGTAGATGTATACTTGGAACCATTTCGGCCCTCCACTCGCCTGTGCGACATCCTCAAGCCGCCGCGTGGACAGTGTGCTCGCCACGAACAGGGTGCCGGCGTCGTGGGTTCCCCGTGCGGTGGCCACCTCGCCCTCCGGATGCATGAGGCAATGGAACGCGGTGGGTGCGACGAGCACGGGCGCCGGCACCCGCGTCCCGAGCACCGTGGTGGAGGTGTCACGATGGGACACGTCGCGGAGAACCCGGTGCCGCAGGCGCCACGCGGCGTACCCGGACGTGTTCGCGGCGAGGGTTGCCTCGTCCCCGGCGCCACCCGCCACGTAGTCGAATGCGCTTGCGGCGAGGCGGGGCTTCGCCAATGCTTCGAGTTGGCGGAGGTTCACGAACGCGGGCGCGTCGTCGGGCACGGGGAAGTGAATGCCGGTTCCCGTACTTCACGGGCAGGGCCCGATTCCGCCGGTCGCGGGTGGCACGACACTGCCACCGCACAGCCTCATCGTGACCGGCCACGCGGCAATGCGATCCCCACGCTCCCGGGCCTGGGCCCAGTCCCTCAGAGGAGTTGCCACCCCGCGGGCTGGAGGATGAACGTCACCGCCAGGATCATTCCGACGCCGGCGAGGGCCGGGATGCCCACGCGGCGCAGGAGGCGGAACGGGCCCGGGCGCCCGATGGGTGGGACCATCGCCCACGCGACCCCCGTCGTGGCGAGGCACGTGAGGAGCACGAGGTTCGCGACCACGAGCGGAAGCGCGCCCTCCGAAAGCGGGAGCCCGAAGGCGATGGCGACGATGGCTGCCATCGACGATGCACAGATGACGAGTCCCGTCCGGCGCGCGTGGACGTGGCACATGCACCGCGTAAGGAGTGGGAAGAGTTCGCGGAATCCGAGGGCGGGGACGAGGGCGGCTGCAACGAGGATGGCGAGTACAAGGGCCTGCATGGGTGATTCCTTCCGAAGCTGTGGCCGCGAGCGCCGGACCGGACTCCTCGGCGATGCGACCCGGGCCGGGGGCGTGGGAGGGATGCCGGAGGGGCGTCAAGGCAGCGTGGCGAATGAACGCGGGGGGACGGGACGGGGGGTTCCGGACGACCGGCGGCGTTGTCGGGGGAAAGGATGCGTGGTTCAAGACGCGAACGGAAGGTCCCCCGGATGCCCGTTCGTTGTCATGGACCGGCACGTTATTCGGCTTCCTGACGTGGGCCTGCGCTGCGCGCCGGTTTCCTCAGGGGGACCATCTCGGGGGCGGGCGCGGGTCCGAGGGTCACGAAGAACGTGGCGCCACCGCCTGGGACGGCCTCCGCCCACACCCGCCCGCCATGACGGTCCGCGATGCGTCGAACGGTCGCCAGGCCAATGCCGGTTCCCGGATACCGGGGCCCGTGCATGAGCCGCTTGAACGGACGGAAGATGAGCTCGGCCTTCGCCGGATCGAACCCCGGACCGTTGTCGCGGACGACGAGGGTTTTCTGGCCCTCTCCCTCTTCCACCAGCATCACGTCGATGGTGGCATCCCGGGTTTCCGCCGTGAACTTCCACGCATTCCCGATGAGGTTCTCAAGGAGGGCGCGGATGAGGCCTCCATCGCCGTTGACGACCATGTCGTCCTCGATGCGGAACGTCACCTGACGTGCCGGGTTCTGCACCCTCAGCGACGACGCCACCTCCTTCGCCATGGACGTGACATCGATGCGTTCCCGCACAAGGGGCTTGTTGGTGGCATTCGAGAGGGCCATGAGTCCGGTGAGGAGCGCAAGCATGTTGTCGGCTTCCCGGTCGAGCCGGTCCACGTACTCGATGCCCCGGGTCCCGATGGATTCACTGCAATCCTCCCGGAGCGCCTGGGTCGTGTACCGAAAGGCGCGAAGGTGCGCCCGCAGATCGTGGGTGACGCTGTGGCCGAATGCTTCAAGGTCCTCGTTGGAGGCCTGCAATCTCTTGGCCAGGCGCGTCTGTTCATCCCGCTGGGTACGCATCCGTGTCTCCGCATCCATGAGCTCGCCGACGTCGCGGCCGATGCCGGTCACTCCGACGACGTTCCCATGGCCGTCCGTCAACCGGCCCGCCGTGAAGTGGTACGGGACAGCGGCTCCATCCTTCCGGATGATGCTGGCTGCGACCTCGGCGTTCCCGGTCGTGAACGCCTGCCGGATCGCTGACGAAACCGCCGCCCGGTCGGCCTCGGCGACGGCCGCAAGGGGGGACCTCCCCATCAGTTCCTCGGCCGAGAATCCCGTGGCCTTCGGGACTGCGTCATTCCAACCGACCAGCCGGCCATCCCCGTCGAGCACGTAGATGAGGTCCGGGATGGCTTCCACCACGTCCGACAGCTGCTGGTACGCATCGCGCACCGAGCGCCGGGCAATGTCCCGGTCCCGTGCCGCCTTGAGGAGATCTGCCATTCCTCGACGGAGTTCCATCTGACCCACCACGAGGGTGGCGAGGCTCCGCAGCGCATCCATCTGGCGGTCGGTGACCTCGTGGGGAACCTGGTCGATGGCGGCGATGGTTCCCACGGCGTGGCCCCGCGGTGTCACGAGGGGCATGCCCGCGTAGAAGCGGATCCGCGGCGGGCCGAGAACAAGAGGGTTGTCCTCGAACCGTGGATCTTCCAGCGCATCCTTCACGACGAGCGGGTGGGCGGGATCGAGGATGGTGTGGGCACAGAACGCGACCTCGCGGGGGGTTTCCGACACATCCATGCCGACGCTTGCCTTGAACCACTGGCGGTCGCGATCGAGAAGGTTCACGATGGCGATCGGAACGTCGAACACAAGGGTGATCACCCGTGCGACGCTGTCGTACTCCTCCTCGTGCTCCGTGTCAAGGAGCCCGTATCCGAGCAGGTCGGACAAGCGCTCGGGCTCATCGACGGGTGGCTTCGCCCCGATCAACCCGATCACCTCCCGGACAAGAGCGCGTGGTCGCGCCTCGGATGCCCTGTCCCATGATACCCGCTGCCCGCTTCTTCACGCGATCAGTCATGGACGGGGTCGTCCTCCGCGATATGCTTGCATGGCGCATTCACCGATGGACGCCGCTGTGGATGGCGCATGACGGACGGAGCACGTGGCCCCATCCGATTGCTTGCCCGGGCCATCGCCGTTCGCCCACTCCGGCCCACGGACGACCATGTCGCACGCTTGGGCGAGCGACACCGCTGCATGACAGGTTGGCGAAGGCGGCCACCATGAAAGCTAAGAAGGGTCACCTGCTCCTCCGACCTCATGCAGCCCCGGGTAGCCGCCATCATCGCCTCCGTCCTCCTGCTCCTTTTGCCGGTCGTCGCAACGACCGCCGTCGCCGAATTCGGACCCGTCAGTCACGACGGCTACCCGATCAACGTGGCCGGTCAAGCGCTCCGCCCGGACGCGACCGGAGCCCTCGACGGCATCGCCGAGCCCCCGTACAACAAGGTGGGCGACGTCACCGCGTACCCGTACTACCCGCTTCTCACCGCTGAAGTGAACCGGCTCGCCGATGAATATCCGGGCCTCGTGAAGCTCACGAGCACCGGGAAGACCGTTGCCGGCCTCGACCTGTGGCTCCTTGAGATTGCGAACTTCGACGACTCCGACATGATCCCCCTTGGGGACCGTGAGGTCGTCTACATCGACGGTGGAACCCACTCGAACGAGTATTCCGGGGTCTACTTCGTCACCGAGATCGCCCAGTTCCTCATCGAGGAGTACGCGACGAACGAGACGGCGAAATTCATCGTGGACAACCGGCACACCTTCATCCTGCCCATGGTGAACGCGGACGGCTCCCACGCATTCGGCCGCCTCAACGCGAACACCGTGAACATCAACCGGAACTTCCCCGGATCCTGGGGCGCCGTGAACGAGAACCCCGTCCTCAACAACCCCGGCCCCGTCGCAGGGAGCGAACCCGAGACCCAGAGCATCATGTCCCTCATGGACCGGATCCAGCCGGACTACGTGAACAGCATCCACTGCTGCGGCAACCTGTGGCTCCACCCGTGGGGTGCCGAGCAGATCCCCCTTGCGGAGGACACCCAGATGTTCACCCGGGTCTGCGACGAGGTCTTCGCGGATGTCCGCAAGGACTGCGGCCCCATCTGGAGCACCATCTACCCGGCAAGCGGGACGACGGCGGACGAAGGCTACGCCCGCGTCGGCGCGGCCTCATGGACGTACGAGATGAGCGGTCGCGGCCGCATCGCCGGACCGTGGGCGGAACCCCTCACCCGCGAGAACGTCCGCTACCAGGAACGGGAAAGCTGGGCCGGCATCATGCACGCGTTCCTGAACGTGGACAAGTATGGTGCAAAGCCCGTCATCGTCGCCCTCGAAGGCACCGTGGACCAGATTGTCGTGCGTGTCGAGAACCAGGGCTGGGGCAACCTCACCGGCGGGAACCTGACCATCGCGGGCGTCGCGCAGCCGCTGCCGTTCCTCGCCCCCGGCGAAACCACGGACCTCACCTTCGCGGGCGGGTCCTTCGCGGCCGGCGACCTCGGCGTCACCGTGGACTGGAAGAAGCGTCTCCACCCCATGAGCCCGTGGGAAGTGCGCACGACCGTCCTTGAAATCGTCGAAGAGGGCGGCCGCCTCATGGCCGTCATCGACGGCGGATCCGATGTCGTGCCCCTCGGCGGCGACATGGTGGACGCGAACGCGATTCCGGCGGCGGGCGCCTTCGGTGCCCTCGCGGCGCTCGCGGTCGCGGGTGTTTCGATGGTGCTGCGCCGGCGCGTGTGAGCCACGTGGGAGATCGGGGTATCCGGCGACGCCCCTGCGGCGCCGGAACCCGTGACCACGGGCGAGCCCACGCTCCGGGTTTGGGCCGCGGGTGGACGCCTGCCGACGGCAGGGCCCCGATGGCCTCCGCTGAGCCAATGGAATGACGGGCGGATATCCGCCCGGCCACGGTCAACAACCGCGGG
>JBFILE010000022.1:0-20135 GCA_041599855.1 Thermoplasmatota archaeon | reverse complement strand
TCGAGCAACGCTGAAACCCTGCGCACGTCGTCGCCCTTGACAACGACTTCCACCCACCACATGTTGCCCTTCTTGGGCTCGAAGATGGGCGCGAAATCATCGGGGCCCGGTCCCGGGGCCGGCGTCGGCTCGGGCTCCGGCTCGGGTTCCGGCGTCGGCTCGGGCTCCGGCTCCGGCTCGGGTTCCGGCGTCGGCTCGGGCTCACCCTCGTGCGTCCACACCATGTAGGGGGATGCAAGGAGCGATCCGTCCTCTGCGCGAGCGGTGAAGCGGACCGATGCGCCTTCCGCGATCGCGAAGGATCCTTCCCACGCGGTCGTGGACCCGGCGACTTGTCGGAGGCCTCCCAGTGCGGTGCCGTCAGCGTTCACGCTGACCGCCGTCACACGCTGGTTCGCGGTGATCTCGACCCGGGCCGTGCCGGGCGGTTGCGGGATCATCTCGAAGACCGCCTCGAAGGCCGGCGCCGGGGTCGGCTCAGGCGTCGGTTCCGGCGTCGGCTCAGGCTCGGGCGTCGGCTCGGGAGCCGGCACCGGCGCGGTCTGGGGAATGCAGGCCCCGATGTTCTTCCACATGGTGTGGTCGAATCCCATCGTGTGGAACCACCAGGGGAGCGCCCCACTGCCACCGGCATCGGCGACCGCCCTGATCTGGTTGCACACCGGCGCCACCTTGCCGGCGTACGTGCCTTCACCCTGGATCCAGGGACGCACCTTGGCGCTGCCCCACTTTTCGACGCCCGCGTTGGTGTAGCGGTACGTCACGTCATACGGATCCTGGCCCCCGAAGTTGAGACCGGGGTAGATCATGGGCATGAAGACGTCCACGTAGGGCGCGAGACGATCCCCATCCTGCCCGTAGGCCCGGAGGTTGCCTTCCATGGCCTGGGGGAACACGCTTGCACTGAGGCGCACACCGGGGCGGACCTCCTTGATCGCGGCGCTTGCCTCCGCAACGAAGCTCGTGATGACCTCCGCTCGCTTGTCGGTGACCTGTCCCGCGGTCCCACCGGTGCACGGGAAGACCGTGTCCGACGGGAAAGTCGCACTGTAGCGCACGTAGTCGAGGTTGACCTCGTCCACGTCCGCGGTCGCCACGAGATCCCTCAGCATGCCGATCATGTGGGCCCGGATCTCCGGGCACGCGGGATCGACGAAGGGGGTGCCGCCCACCCGGGCGTACGGCCACTTCGCCGCTGCATGGTTGTCGTAGAAGGTCGCGAATCGCACGGCGACCTCGAGACCTTGGGCGTGGCCGTCGCGCACCGCGCGCTCCACGGCCCCCTGGCCGGGCGAGAATCCGCTTCCCGCCACAGGGTACTTCGTGGTGTACCACCCGGCGCGGCCGGACCCGTCCTTCGCATCGGCGAAGAACATGGTCATGCCACTTTCCTCCGCAATGGCCATGACGTCGGCACGGGCCGTGTTCGACCACGTGGATCCGATCGCCATGTCGCTCCCGAAGTCGAAAGTCCCGGAGGGACCCGGCGACGGTGCGGGAGTGGGCGACGGCGCAGGTGCCGGAGCACTGTCACCATCGTTCTGCCACGTGAAGAACGGGGATGCAAGAAGCGTCCCGTCCTGCGCCCGGGCCGTGAAACGGACCGAAGCGCCTGACGGGATGTCGTACGATCCTTGCCACGCGGTCGTGGACCCTGACACGGCGCGAAGGGCGCCAAGGGCGGTGCCGTCCGCGTTCACACTGACCGCAGTCACGGGTTGATTCGCTTGGATGTCGACTCGGACCTGACCCGCGGGTTGCGGGATCGGGTCGAAGGTGGCCTCGAAGGCCGCAGACGCCGCCGGGGCAAATGCCACGGCGACGAGAGCGGCCACGACGACCATTGAATGAGCGGCGGATGCCGCATGTCTCTCAGCCATTCGACCCGACCTCCACGGTTCCGGCGATAAGGAGCGGTCCGGGCGCCGGGTGGCCGTTCCGGCAACGCGGCATCCCGGCCGATCGGCGATTCGCCAATGCTCCATTCGGCCCCTCTGCCACTCCGCCATTCCTCCACCCGCGGCAGGGGCATTGACATGTCGGAACCACGTCGGCCGAACGCGACGCCCGTGTCGGGACATGCCCCCCAAAACGGGTAACGGCCCGGAAGCGGGCGGGCGCTGGTCGACCGGGTCGGGCGCCCGCCATCCCGGAACGTCGTGTCCCACCAGTCCGGCGCACCATTGTTCCAGAAATAAGCCGGTCTGGCAATTCCCCCGGAAATCGCTCCCCGTGCGAGACCTTCCGGGATTCTGCCCGTCGAGGTCCGCTACCGGGCACGAGGCACAATCATGGGCATGGAAAACCAGAACGTCGAGCGCGTGGCCCACGACGCGGTGGCCAAAAAACCAATCGCGGTCGGAGGACTCGCGAACCCCCTGAACGATTCCCGGTTCCTCCGGGCCGCCGAAACCCATGGACCCGGCGTGGGTGAAGCGCTCGTGCTCGAAGGGGAGACGGACGGCCGCGCCACCCGGTGGGGCGTGGTGGAGCGGCAGCGGTTGGGCCTGCGCGCCGCCGTGGCCTTCGCATGCCCCGAATTCGACGACGGAGCGACCGATCCGTCGTCATGGGAGCCGTTCCTGCGCGCACTTGATTCGCGGGGTAACGCGATTCTCCGCATGTCGAACCATGCCACCGTCCGCCTCGATCCGGCGAACCTCGATGCCATCCAGGCGGCGTGCGATGGCAACGGATGGACCCTGATCCGCAAACGGTTCGGCACCTACGTGCTGGATTGCCGCGTGACCGAGGAAGAACGCCGCAGCCGCATGCACAAGTCCCAGCGGCAGGCGGTGAACCGTGGCGTCCGGACCGGACTTGTCGCCGAGCGCCTGGGTGCTGCGGACCTGAACGACTACCTCGACATCTCGGATGCGACGTACTCGCGGCAAGGGATGGCGCCCGTGTCCCATGAGTACCTTGCGGGACTCATGCACATCCCCGAGCACTTCCGGTTCTACGTGGTGCGAACGGCCGACGGCGAACCACAGGCCGCCTGCCTTCTGGCCATGGTCGGGGACATCGGCACCGCGATGCATGGCGGATGCGGCAACCGACCCGTCCCCTACGCCGGCGCATTCCTCGAGGACGCGATCGCCACCGCCATCGCGCAGGACGGATACGCCGGGTACGACCTTGGCGGCGTGGACCTTGATTCCGATGAACCGAAGGCAGTCGGCATCCGGAAGTTCAAGGAACGCATGGGCGGCGACCTCCAGGAGCACACGGAGATCGAGATCGAATTGAAACCCCTCCGTGCGCGCGCGTTGAAGAAAGCACTCGGCTGGTACCATTCGTTGAACCAGAAGCGCAGCGCCGTCCAGACGCGGCCCGGCCGATCCTGAGGCAGGATCCGAACCGGATCCGCGAACGGCCCATGCGCGGGGATCAGGGAAGTCGACGGACGGCCCGGTTTTTCGTGCCGCGCGCGTCCCCTCCCGGTCGCGCGCGTTCCGCCCATTTTTCCTTCGCCCGACGTGGCGTCTGCCGGATCGCCGTCAAGGAGGCCATGCCTGCCGGGCGCGCCGAGGCCTTCGAGTCTTGCGCCTGAAACGGCTTTTCCTGTCCGCGGCACCCCGCACCCCGGACGAGGAACCATGTCGCGACCGCAACACCGGGACCGCCGTGTCTCCCGTCCATCCCCCGGCAAAGGTGACCCATGACCATGAAGATCAGCGTTCTCGGACTCGGATACATCGGACTGCCCACGGCTGCGATGCTCGCGACCCACGGCCATCACGTGTACGGGTATGACACGAACGCTCGCATCCTCGATCGCCTCGCGAACGGGGACATCCACATCGAGGAACCTGGCCTCCTTGCGTTCGTGCGGGACGCCTTGGCGACGGGCCGCCTCACACCAACGCCCGCCATCGAAGCGGCAGACGCCTACCTCATCTGCGTGCCCACGCCCTTCGACACGGTGACGAAGAAGGCGGACCTTTCCTACGTGGAGAATGCCGCAAAGAGCCTCGTCCCCCTTGTCAAGCGCGGCGACCTCGTCATCCTGGAATCCACGGTGCCGGCGGGCACCACCGAGGACGTGCTCGCGCCCATCCTCGCCACAACAGGTCTCGACCCGCGCACGGACCTGCATGTCGTCCACTGCCCCGAGACCGTGCTCCCCGGGAACACGATCCTCGAGCTTCAACGGAACAACCGCATCGTCGGCGGCCTCACCCCCGCGGCGACGGCGGCCGCCGTGGCCATGTACGAATCCTTCGTCCAAGGGGCGATCGTGACGACGAACGCGCGCACCGCGGAGTTCGTGAAACTCGTGGAGAACGCGTACCGCGACGTGAACATCGCCTTCGCGAACGAGACGGCGAAGGTCGCCCGCGGCATGGGCATCGATTCCCGGGAAGCCATCCGCATCGCGAACATGCATCCCCGCGTGAATGTGCATCAGCCGGGCCCCGGGGTTGGTGGGCACTGCATCCCGGTCGATCCGTGGTTCCTGATCCAGGCGCACCCGGACACCCCCATCATGCGGGCGGCGCGCGCCGTGAACGATGCGATGCCCGGGTACGTGGTGGATGTCACGCGCCAGATGCTGGAAGGCGTCGAGGGTTCGCAGGTGGCCCTCCTCGGGTTGTCCTACAAGGGGAATGTGGACGACGTCCGCGAAAGTCCGAGCCTCACCATCGCCAAACTGCTTCCCGAGCATATCCCCGGCTGCTCGGTGCGGATCCATGACCCGCATGTGCCCGAGGACCGCCATGCGGGCGTCGGCCTGGAGGATGCGGTGGACGGAGCGGACGTGCTCATCATCGCAACGGACCACGACGAGTTCCGACGCCTCGACCCGGCAGGCCTTGCGGCCCGGATGCGCCGGCCGCGGGTCGTGGATGCGCGCGGGATCCTTGACCGGGATGCGTGGACCACTGCAGGATTCCTCGTGGAGCGCCTTTGAGATGAGTCGTGACACCCCCATGCGACTCGTCATCGTGAGCCCGTATTTTCCGCCCGAGAAGACGGGCTGCGCGTCGCGCATGAGCGACATGGCCGGGAAGCTGGCAGGCAATGGCGTGGAGGTCACCGTGCTGGCACCCCATGCCACGTTCCCGGCGGGTACGCACAAGCGGTCGTGGCGGTGGCGACGGGAAACGACCCTCGGCCGCGTGACCGTCATCCACCTCCTTGCGTGGCAGCCCGCCTCGCGTGACCCCGGATTCCTGAGCCGCATCGCGTACTACCTCACGTTCCCGATCCACGCCGCGCTGTGGCTGCTGTTCAACCCGAAACGGTACGACGCCGTGCTATCCACGATGCCACCCGTCTTCACATCGATCGCCGGCCTCACCGCGAAGGCCGTGCACCGGAGGAAGCGGTTCCTCGTGGACGTCCGCGACCTCTGGGTGGACGCGGCCGTGAGCCTCGGATTCGTCAAGGAGCGCAGCCTCATGACACGCGCCACGCGGAAACTCGAAGGCGCAAGCTACCGGAAGGCGGAGCTCGTCAGCGTGACGACCCCTACATTGAAGCAGCGACTCATGGACCGGTACGGCCTCCCGGATGACCGGATCATCATTGTCCCGAACGGGGTGGACACCGACCACTTCCGGCCTGCGGGGATCCCGACGCGCCGGCACTTCGTGTACACCGGCATCCTTGGACACGCACAGGACCTGGATACGGTGCTCCGCGCCCTGGCCGAAGTGCGCGCACTCGGGCGGGACGCCCGCGTCGTGATCGCCGGCGACGGCGAAACGCGGCCCGAACTCGAAGCGCTGACGCAGGAACTCGACATCGGGAAACACGTCGATTTCCTCGGGATGATCCCGAGGGAAAACGTACCGCAGCTCATGAGTTCCGCCATTGCGGGACTCGCGCCCATCCGCGACGACGAGAGCCTCGACTACGCGGTGCCCACGAAGGCGTACGAGTACCTCGCGTGCGGCATCCCGTTCATCGGCACCGGAGGCGCCGAAGGCGAATTCCAGTCCCTTGCCAAGGAGTCCGGCGGCGGCATTGTCGTTCCGCGCAATGTGGACGCGATGACGGCTGCCATGCTGCGGCTCATCGACCATCCGGCCGAGGCCCACGCCATGGGGAAGCGCGGACGCACGTACGCGGTCGAGCACTGCGACCGCGGCACCATCGCGCGTCGCTTCCTCGAACACCTCGATCCGACGCAGGTGCCGATCCCGTTCGAATCTCGACCGTTGAACGCCGCCCCGCCCACGGTAGGCCGCCGCCGCGGGCGCGGAGGACTCCCTCGCGCCGCCCGCGATGCGGACGGGTCGGAGCTGAACACCCCCCCAAGGGCAGCCCCCCGCGTGGTCAAGGACGTGAAACCGTGAAGGATCGACTGTACCGGGCGGCATTCGACTCGGGCGTTCTTCGCACGGCGTTGAACTTCTCCCGGACCCACGCGTGGAATCCGCGGAGGATCCGGGCCGCGTATGCTGCGCCCTCGGCTCGGCCGGCGTCCCGGATGGAAAGCCTGGCACGGGCCATCGCGTGGCTCGGCCGCGCGCAGGACGCTGCCGGGGGCGGCGGCGTGAGCGCCGTGTACTCCCTCCGCCGGGGCTGGTATCCCCCCTATCCCGAAACGACCGGCTACATCATCTGCACCATGTACGAACATGCGACGTGCACGGGTGATGCCTCGTCGGCCAAGCGCGCGCACGCGATGGCCGATTGGTTGGTGTCGCTCCAGCGGACCGATGGCGCATTCCCCGGAGGATTCCTCCATCGCAGGGACCAGCCGCCCGTGGTGTTCGACGTGGGGCAGATCGTGCAGGGCCTCGTGCGCACCCATCAGGAGACGGGCGACGATCGGTATCTGGATGCCGCGCGACGCGGCGGCGATTGGCTGCTCACCATGCAGGACGCCGACGGTGCGTGGCGTCGCAACGAATACCGTGGCATCCCCCACGCCTACGAGGCCCGGACCGCATGGGCCCTCGCGCAGCTTTCAAAGGCCGTGGGGGATGCCCGGTTCGCCGACGCCGCAAGACGCCAATGCGACTGGGTCCTCCAGCGCCAGGAGGAATCCAACGGGTGGTTCCATGAAACCGCATTCCGCTCCGGCGACCCGCCCCTCACCCACACCATCGTGTACACCATCGAGGGACTCCTTGAGACCGGAGCCCTTCTGGCCGAGCCGCGGTACATGTCTGCAGCCGCCCTTGCCGCGGACCACATGCTCGCCCGGTATGCGCGACACGATTCCTGGGGCGAGGTGCTGCCCG
The DNA here is from genome assembly GCA_041599855.1 of Thermoplasmatota archaeon. Taxonomy (GTDB): domain Archaea; phylum Thermoplasmatota; class SW-10-69-26; order JACQPN01; family JAJPHT01; genus JBFILE01. The sequence goes on along the minus strand of JBFILE010000022.1, from coordinate 12,936 downwards.
GGCTCATCCCGGGCCGGCTCGACGTGGACTGGATGAGCCGGGACCGCTGGGCGTGTCTCACGGGATGCGCCCAGACGGCCCTCGTCTGGTTCCGCCTTGCGGAGCTCAGGGATGCGCGGGGGAAGTACGCGGCCCACGCATCGCGGATCCTGGATGCGTTGGCGACGGTGCAGGGCCGATCCGAGTTCGGACCCGAAATCGATGGCGCCCTCGGCGGCGCCCATCCGATGCGTGGCGCGTACCAGTCGTTCGCATACCCCAACTGGGCCGCGAAATTCCATGCCGACGCGTTGCTCACGGAAGCGCGTGTCCTTCCGGATGATGCCCGCTGGGCGGGGGCGCGCCTCGACAAACGGACGAGTCGTCCGGTCCCTGCGCCGCCGCCCGGCATCGACCGGCGATGAGCCGGGGGCATGGCTCGATTCGAGTCATGCACCCGTGCCCCTTTTTTGGATGACGCGACGGAACATCCGTCACTTGCTTCACCGCGCATCCGGTCTTGTGATCATCCGCTCCCGCGAGGCCCGCCGCCCGGGATTGGCAATGCCCCGACCTCCCACCCGTCCTGCGGAAATCGGCTCTCCCCGCACGGGGGGATGGGGGCGGTTCCGGCCCGCCGTCGACGGTCCACTTCGTCGCCACGCCATCGCCCGCCGGCCGGATCAACCCGGTCAGCAGGATCGGCACGGTCAGCACGTTCGGCTCAATCGACCCGGTCGGCGCAGTCGACCCAGCAACTTTTCCCCGGGGAATCCCGGATCACGGGGCCTCGAATTCGGACGCTGTTCGAGCCTAGCTCCAAGAACTTGAGGTAGGTCGAGGCCTACTACAGTGGATCCATCCGGTGATGCTCCGCATGGATGGAATCCAACAACAGGGAATCAAGGGAACCCGAAGCGAGGGGGGAGTGACGCTCCACGGATCACAGCGCCAGGGGCGATCCGCGGAAGCGGCCCGGGCGCAGAACCTGTACGTCACACGCAATCCCCGCCACGGGTCGTTCAGTGACTCGCCGATCCCGGCCCGCGGTGTTGTCGCGATCCCGGCCCACAACGAGGAAGTGGGGATCGGGAGCGTTGTGATCCGGGCCCTTGAGCATGCCGATGAGGTTGTCGTCGTGGATGACGGATCCTCCGACGCGACCGTCAAGGTCGCCGAACGTGCGGGGGCCCGCGTCATCCGCCACGAAGTAAACGGGGGCTACGGTGCGGCGCTGCGGACCATCTTCGAGACCGCGCGCCGCGAGAACTGGCCTGCGCTCACCATCATTGATTCCGACGGGCAGCACAACCCCTCCGACATCCCCCATGTGGTCCGCCCCATCCTCGAAGGCCACGCAGACGTCTGCATCGGCTCCCGGTTCCTCGACAAGGCCGACCGCGAAACCATGCCGGTGTACCGGGAGTTCGGCATCCGCATCCTGACGGAACTGTCGAACATCGGAGCCGACTCCCACCAGCGCGTCACGGATGGCCAGTGCGGATTCCGATCCTACTCGCGCCGCGCCATCGAAGCGATCGACCCCGGGGACCCGGACATGGGGACCAGCGCGGAGATCCTGTTCCAGGCGCGCAAGGCGGGACTCGTGTTCGCCGAGGTTCCGGTCAAGGTCCGCTACGATGTGGACGGTTCCAGCCAGCACCCGGTGAAGCATGGACTCGGCGTCATGCGATCCATCGCCCGCTTCGCGCAGATCGACCACCCGCTCGTGTTCTTCGGGGCACCCGGATTCCTGTCACTGGTGGCAGGAGCGCTGCTCCTGGCCATCACGGCTGCCGCCTTCGTGACCCAGTCGGCCATCTCGGTGGCTGCCGGGGCCTCCTCGATCGTCCTCGTCCTGGTTGGTGTCCTGAGCCTGAACACGGGCCTCACGCTGCACGCGGTGAAGCTGGGGACGAAGGCCCGGTGATTGCCGCCCGGCGAACCCCCCGCATACTCCGACCCGGGCATTCCACCCGACCGACACGCCGCCCGACGGCCAGCGGCGCCGACCCACGCGCCGGCTGGCCGGTCAACCGGTCCGGCTCCAACGCCTGCAACAGCCCCCGCCCGCTCCGCGACATCCTGCCCACCCACCTCACGTGACCCACCATGCGCCTCGCCATCATCCTTGGAACCCGCCCCGAAATCATCAAGATGAGCCCCCTGATCCGCGCCGCGGAGCGTGCGGGCCACGCGTCCACGATCGTTCACACGGGCCAACACTACTCCCATGCAATGGACCGCGTCTTCTTCGAGCAGTTGACCCTCCCGGAGCCCGCGCACAACCTTGCCGTGGGTTCCGGACCCCACGGCCAGCAGACCGGGAAGATGCTTGCGGGTCTCGAACGCATCCTCATGGAGGAGATGCCCGACGCCGTCCTCGTGCAGGGGGACACCAACACCGTCGCCGCCGGCGCCCTTGCCGCGGCCAAGCTGAGGATTCCCGTGGGCCACGTGGAAGCGGGTCTCCGGAGCGGAGACCCCGGAATGCCGGAGGAGATCAACCGCATCCTCGCCGATCACGTGTCCACGCACCTGTTCGCGCCAACGGTCGGCAGCGCGGACATCCTGAGGAGGGAGGGGATTCCGTCCAAACGCATCCACGTCACCGGGAACACGGTTGTGGATGCGGTGAACGAGAACCGCGTGCTCGCCAAGGAGCACAGCACGTTCCTCGCGGCGAATCGTGTGGCCCGCGAAGGCTACGTCCTCCTGACCGCCCACCGGCAGGAGAACGTGGATGACGCGCGCCGCTTCCGCGGCATCCTCGCTGGTGCGGCGGCCGTGGCCGATCGCCTCGATGTGCCCGTCATCTACCCGATCCATCCCCGCGCAAGGAAGATGATGGCGGAACATGGACTCGATTTCGGCAACGTCCACCTCGTCGAGCCCTTGGACTACCTGGACTTCCTTGAGGCGGAGTCCAACGCGCGCATCATCCTGACGGACAGCGGCGGCGTGCAGGAGGAAGCGTGCGTGCTGCGCGTCCCGTGCGTGACGCTCCGGGACAACACGGAGCGGCCGGAAACCGTGGCTGTCGGCGCGAACCTCCTTGCCGGAACGGATCCGACGCGGATCCTCGAAGGGGCGGAAGCCATGCTGCATGCACCCACCGATTGGGCGAACCCGTTCGGTGATGGAGACGCGGCGGAGCGGATCCTCCGCATTGTCGAGGCGGACGGGGAACCCGTCGTGGGCACGATCGATGAACGCGTGTTCGCGGAAGCGAGGTAAGGAGGCCTCCAGATGCGAATCGTCATGGTCCGCGGCACGCTCGCCGCCTGCGACTCGAGACTCGGGAAGACGCGGAAGAGCCTGGAGAAGGCGGGCCATTCGATCCACGTACTCGACTGGAACTTCGGCGGGCAGTCCGTGCCGGCGAGCGACTCGTCGACCACCCACTTCAACCTGAAGGTGAAACGGGGATCGGCCCAGCTTCTCCTCGCGCTCCCCCTCTGGTGGGCCTGGATCGCGTGGCAGCTCCTGCGCCGCAGGTTCGACGCAGTCCACGCATGCGACCTCGACACGCTGCCACCGGCGTATGCAGTGGCCCGGCTCAAGAACAAGGGGATCGTCCACGACGTGTTCGACTACTACCCGGACATGCTTGCCGGGCAGGTGCCGCGGTTCGTCACCGGAATCATGCGCGCGTTCTACCGGTTCCTGCTGCGCCGGGTGGATGCGGTGATCATCGCGGATCAGGCCCGCGCCCTGCAGGTTGCGCCGCGGGAGCCGGAAGCGGTCATCATGAACACGCCGGAGGATGCGTACGCAGTGCCCGTGCGGACGACCCGTGTCAAGGACAAGCGCTCCCGCATGCGCGTCTTCTACGCGGGGTCCCTCATCCGGGACCGCGGCATCTTCACGCTCCTTGAGGCGGCTGCGGCCGACAAGGGCGTGGAGGTCCATATCGCGGGGTACGGACGGGACGAGGTCGAGGTGAAGCGGGCGTGCGAAGCACTCGAGAATGCGACGTTCCTCGGGCGGATCCCGTACGAGGAGGTTCTCGCGCGCAGTCGGGATGCGGATGTCCTGTTCGCGTTCTACGATCCGCGGAGTCCGAACAACCGCCTTGCGAGCCCGAACAAGCTCTTCGAGGCCATGATGCTCGCGCGGCCCCTCGTCACGAACGAGGGAACCTTGGCAGCGACGCGGGTCAAGGAGATCGGCATGGGGATCGTGGTGCCGTTCAACCACGTGCATGCGCTCCGCGCCGCATTCCGTGGGCTGGCACAACATGGCGCGCTGCGTCGACGCATGGGTGAGGCGGGCCGCCGCGCGTACGAGGAAGAGTACAACTGGAGCGTCATGGAGCACCGCCTCACGCGCCTCTACCGTGGGGTCCAGCGGACGGTGCGGGCACGGGGAACCGAGCGGCCGGGAACGATGCCGATGGCGCTTCGGCCGTGACGGCGACGACGGCGGCGACGGGCGGCCCCGGGACAGGTGGGCATCGAGCAAGTCCACTCGAAGGCCCCCGGCCCGGGCAGGGGCCACAGGCACCCCCACGAAGCTGCCTGGAGCACCAGCAGTCACTTCCGCCTCCGGCAACTCCCGCCCAGGCGCGTCAACCTGGCGACCATTGCGGCGGCCAACACGCCGCGCACGACGCACCTGACGGGCCGCACGGTTGCTGATTCGCCGCCCCGGTCACTCGCGCCTCGTGCGGTACCTGCGCATGACTGCGGCCACGCCGACCAGTGCCGCGAGCAAGGGGAGCGCACCGATGCCCGGCGTGTCGCTTCCGCGGGTGGATTCCTCCTCATCATCGCCGCCGGGAAGGGACGCATCGAGGCCGCCACTGCCCGTGTCATTCCCGGATCCGCCCCCCGTGCCATCGCCGGGAGTGGATCCGCCGCCATCGCCCGTCCCGTTCCCGGTACCGCCCGATCCAGGGTCGGTGCCGTTGCCACCTCCCGTGCCGCTTCCGCCGCCACCGATGGGCGTTGCGCCATGCTCGAATCCGCACGCCCCATCCGCGAGGGGGATCCGCCAGATGTTTCCCCAGCCGCTCACGTAGAGGCAATCATCCGGGCCGGTCTCCACATCGAGGACGCGGTGACCGCTGTTCTCCCAGAGGAGTCCCTTCTCGCCGGTGTTGATGTTCACGGTGCGCACGCGCCCGAACACGTAGTCTCCGAGGTACAACGTATCACCGAACACGGCGACTCCCGTGGGTCCGAAATGCTCCGCGCCCCACGAGGCAAGGGGGTCCGTCACGTCGTTGCGGTTGCAGGGCCCCGTGCAGAGCGGGTACCCGTAGTTCGCGCCGGGAAAGAGTTCGTTCACCTCCTCCTCGCCGCCGTTGTCCGAGATGAAGATGCGTCCGCCCGGGTGCACGGTGATGCCGAACGGGTTCCTGAATCCCTTCGCATAGGCTCCTGCAACGAGGCCTTCGGGATTGCCGGGCGCAGGGCTGCCGTCGCGGGTGATGCGCAGGATCTTTCCGAGGATCGACGAGTCGTCCTGGGACGGAGCCTGCAGGTCGTTGTCCCCGACCGTCACGTAGAGGTACCCGTCCGTGCCGAACGCAAGGCGGCCGCCTTCGTGGAGTTCCGCCCACGGGATGTTGTCGACCAATACGGTCTCGACGCCGTTCTCGATGCGGGTGACGCGGTTGATCTTCCCGTTCGTGGCACCCGGTTTGTCCATGGAATAGTACGTGTAGAAGACGCCGGGTTCGTCCGGGTGGATGGCGAGGCCGGTGAATCCGCCGTTCCCGCCGGGGCTTGCGGGAACACTTGCGACCACGTCGGACGGGACGCCGGCTTCGGTCACGTACCGGACCTTTCCGGTGTTGAGTTCCGCGTAGTACAGGCGGCCGTCGGGACCGAATACGAGGTCGACGGGACCCTCCAGGTCGCCCGCCACGTGCTCGACGGGGACCTCGGCCGAAGCAGCAGGCAGGACGGCGAGGACGAGCGCGACCACAACCAGGTGGGCAGGGAACCGAAGGAGGGTACGGTGCATGCCTGAGCCATCCTTGCGGGATGGGGAAGGTTTGTGGCACAATCTCCGGAACCCGGGCCCGACCCGCCCGCAGGTCCCGGAGGACACCCCGCCGGGTCACCCGCCTCCGGCGGTACAACCACCGCTTCCGGTCACGGCGCGGCCACTGGCGAATCCTGCTCCGGCAGCCGCAGGTTCGGATTGACCTGCAAGGCAACCGTGCGGCCCTGCCGTGATCGCAGGATCACGCCAGCCTCGACGAGACGCGCCACGGTCTTGGAGGTGGCAGGGAGACTCATCCCGGTCGCCTCGGACACGCCGGAGAGCGTGATGCCGGGATCGTTCCGGATGATGGTGTACACCCGCGATGCGTGCCCGGATTTCAGGGCGCCCATTGCCTGCATGATGTCCGGCGCGTACCGACCCGTCACGAAGTACCGGCGGAAGCCGCCTTCGCGCACCATCACGATGGCACCTTCGCGGACGAGGACATCAAGATGGTAATCGACCTGGCCGCCGGTGCGGCCGATGCGTTCGCCGACGGCATTCGCGTGGATACCGGGCTCCTCCTCGACCGCCGCATGGATGGCGCGTCGCGCGTCGAGTTCCAGGATCCGGGTCCGCTTCAACCGGGTGTAGAATGCGGCTGCAACGAGTGCCCCGAGGCCGACGACGCCGACCGTCGCAATCACGGTGGAGGAGGTGATGGATCGACCGAGGAAGGCCAGGGCCTGGCCGTCATCGACGGCAGCGCGGGACCCGAGGCCCGCCGGAAGGTCGAGGAACGCCGCTGCGACTCCCGCATGGTTGGTGTGGAGCAGGGTGCGACCATCCTCAAGACGCAGCACCACGTGATCGGCCACGTCCGACGGCGAAGCCGTCGAGATGCCACTCTCGGTGGGGAAATCGATGCCGACCGCAAGCTGTGCCGGGGCATCCGGGCCCCGGGTGAACCCACGGTACGCGGCATATGTGGCCAAGGCGTCCGGATCGCCACCGGAGAGCCGGATCCAGCGTTTCATGGCATCATTCCACGAGACACCCGTGGACGGCAACTGGGTGGCGTCGAATCCCTCCGGCGCGGTCAGGAACGCGCGGAGATCCACCGGCGCCCTTTCCAAGGGTTCGCAGCGACCTGCGACGGAGAGGAAGTTGTTTGCGACCGCTGTTCCGGACCGCGAGCAGGAGACGTACACCGGGTCGCTTCCGGATGCCGCGAACGCGAGGGTCCACGTGAATCGCCCCGCCGTTTCGTTCTCGAAGCGGGCGTCATGGCCAACGGTGAGCACGGCGCCCGCAAGGGCGGCATTGGGCTTCGCGAGGAGCGCCTGGAGCGTGCCGAGTGTCGGATCGTTCCGCGCCACATAGCTCGCATCACCGAGCGCGAACGCAATGCGGGTCGTTCCCGCGCCCGGATCGGGCCCATCGAGGGGGTCGATGGGGACGAGCGTGATGGCCGGCGGGCCGGTGGCGGGGGCGGTGGCTCGACCGAGTTCGACGCTGCCCGGCTGGTACCGCTCCAGTTGCCGGGCACCTGCCGTCCACACGCCGGCCGCGTCCCGTGCGTACCATTCCATGGCGAGGGGGTACGGGATGCCGGTCGCGAACCAGACGCGCGCGACGATTGCGCCGGTGTCGAGGTCGAGCGGAATGGCGTCCCGACCCTCGCGCGTGGCCACCTCCCCCGCGATCCATTGCGCCCCATCATCCAAGGTGACCCCCGGGATGCAGAGGGCATTTCCCGGATGGGCGGCACCCTCCCGGATGACGCCCGTCTGGAATCCATTCCGCAGGGGGCACGCGAAGGGCGCCTCGGGCGCATCGTAATCGAGGACCTGCCCCGTGTATGCGGAGTCCCCGCGGGTCCCGGCACCCAGGCGGAGGGTCGCGGCGAACGGCGCGAGTGACCCGGCGGCGTATCGCGCGACGTGCGTGGGATTCTCGAGGCGCGCCGTCGCGGTTCGCCCGTCGGAATCGCTGCGCGTCGAGGTCCAGACGCCTTCGATCTGGACGGCAAGCTCGTTCCCTTCGACCCGTCGCCCCCAGCCGTCCATCACCGGGCCCGGGCGCCACTGGAAGGCCGCTTCGCGGGCATTCGCTGGAGTGGGCTTCGCGAGGCCGTTCCAGTGGAGCATCATGCCGGCATCCGCATCTCCCGGAGCGCCCGGCTGGACGTCGCGCGTGCGGATCCGCCATTTCTCCGCCTCGGCGCGCGCGGCGTCCCGCAGGCGCGCGACGCCTTCCGGTTCGTGGGTGCAACCGGAGGGCCCCACATCCATGAAGCCTTCCGATGCGCGGGTGATCGTGGCGAGGAAGGCTCCGGCACACCCCGTGGTGTCGATGAAGTCCCCGACCGAATACCGGGCGACCGGGATCCTGACTGCAGCCACGAATTGGCCTTCTGCAACAGGCAGCCGGGTTTCGTGGATCGCCCGCGAAGCGACACTCACCGGATGATCGGTGACCACCGTGCCATCCCGGGTCTTCACCTGGACATTGCCTTCGAACGCCGCACCGTCGTTCACGATGCGCATGAGGAGGTGAAGGCCGTCCAACGGGGCCGTCGATGGGTCCGTGGTCGCCGTCGCCGGGGCCGAATCCGCAACAGGAACGGCGACCTCCGGAAGGATCGCGGTCGCAGCCCCCGCCATGAGGAGTACGGCAAGGATGGCGAACGCGGGGACGCGGATCGGGGGCATGGGAAGTCTCCGGGGCCGGCAAAGGCAAGGCTTCGCCCGGCACGCCTGATCGGCCGGTCGGCACCATGTCCTCCTTGGTGAATCCGGGAAAGGGTTGGCGTTCCCATGCCCGGGCCTGCTCATGGCCTTGTCGGATGCCCCCCTCGTGCCGAACACGGTCCACCCGAGGCACCGGCACGCCGCGTGCGCCGTGGTGCTCAGGAACGTACTCGCCGCTCGCGGGCATGAAGATGGCCCGGTGGGCCACGACCACATTCCCGCGGTGGACCTGGGTCGGTGGCATCGGCAGCAGCCACGGTGTCCGCGATTTCGTCCGACGGCGCTGCCGCCATGTACACGGCGGCGGACGCCTCAACCACCACGGCGGCGAAGAATGCGAGGAACGCGGGCGTCATGTGGACATCATTTCCAGGGGGAATGACTCCACAGGAGGAGATAAGCAGATTCGGGGATCGTGGAAACTATCATCGCATGCCGGTCAGCGGCCGCGGTTCTGGTGACCGACCGGCGGTGGCCGGCTCGATGAACACGGCGCGGCCCTCCTTCCGCGTGGCAAGATGACCGGCCTCGACGAGGCCCGGGAGACGGCGGTGGAGGTCGCGGCGGTCGCGTCCGACATGACGCGCGGCGTCCGCGAGGCGGATGGACCCTTCGCGTGCCACGAGTTCAACAAGGGCTCGCTCCACATCCCCGAGGGGCGAACCGGCGGCGGGCGCATGACCGGGCTCGTAGTAGCGGACCGTTCCGGGCTCGCGGCGGGCGACGATGAAGTGGTTGCGTTCGAGGACTCCAAGGTGGTAGGTGAGCACCCCGAATGCAAGGTCCGTTTCGCGGGCAAGCTCCCGGTAGCGGATGCCGGGTTCGTTCCGGATGCGTTCCCGGAGGTCACGGCGGGCCGCGTGGGAAAGGACCTTGGGCGCCGTGAGGCGCGTGAACAGGGCCGCAAGCCCGCCGAGGCGCGAGGGCATCCGGCCGCGCATCATCCATGCGTGCACGGCGACGGGAGCGGCAGCAAGGCCCGCCACACCTCCGACGATCCCGATGAGCATGGTGCCCGTCACGGGTTGATCCGTGATCACCCGGGACCGCGGAACCGGTGACGGCGACGCGGGAATCGAACCGCCGATGAGGCCCGGATCGTTCGCGGCTTCGACATCCCCGTTCGGTGCCCCTGTCGGGGCGGGCGGCTCGTCCGGGGAGGTGGCATTTCCGCTTGAACCAGTGGCGCCCGTGGATTCATTCGCGGATGCGCCCGAAGGAGGTGACCCGGTGGATTCCTCGCCGCCGCTTCCGTCCTTGGGCGTGACGTTCCCGTCGTCGACGGGACGTTCGGGTGGCGGCGATTCCACGCCCGGGTCGCCCGCAGGTGACGCATTCACGTCGAGGATGGCGGTCGCACGGCGTTCGATACCATCATGGCTCGTGGCAATGAGGACCACTTCGCGGGGACCCGCGGAGGCGCCGGCCGGCACGGACACCTGCATGGAGGCGGCGCCGGCGCCTTCTTTCGGAAGCCGCAATTGGGTGCGGTCGAGGGTCGATGACCAACCCGATGAATCCGCGCGCAGGTCAAGGTCGGTGAGCCATCCGTTGTTGGCGAACGTGAAGGGCACGTCCACGACGTCGCCTGCGTCGACGGAGCGGCCGGCAGGCGCGCCCAGGGTGAACGAGGACGGCTGCAGCGTGACCGTGAAGGTTCCGGTGTTCGTGGCACCGCCGTTCTCATTCCCGCGCACCGTGAAGGTGCCGCCGGTCGAGGCCGGCGTATCCGTCGGAGGTGCGACGCGGAAGGTGACGTTGCTGGATCCGCCGCCGGGTACGCTGATGTTCGCGGGGGTGAAGGCGGAGGCCCACGCAGGGCCGTCCACGACGACCAGGTCCACGGTGGTGGCGAGGGCGCGGGAATTCGCGAGTAGGATCCTGGTCTCGGCCGCGTCCGTGCCGAGGAGCACATCCGGGGATTCGACCGTGAGGGAAACGGGGTCGAGGGGCCCGCCCTGGGCGGAAGCCGTCGCCGGGAGGACCGCGACGAGGATGAGCAGGGCGATCAGGGACCGCCACGTGAGAGTACTCATCCCGTGACCTCAGCCGTTGAGCGGGCGTCCCTCGACCTAAACGTTTTCATGGTCTCGATTCCGCGTTGATTCAGTCGTCCGTCTCGAAGGAGCAGCCGATGACGGTGCGCGCGGTGGCCCCATACACGCGGAAGCCGATTGCATCCGCGCCCTCAGGGACGGCTCCCGATGCGACGCCCGTGCTGTTGTCGGGGGACGCGTGAGCCACGTGGGTTCCGTTGTCCAGGAACGTCATGTCGAATCGAGCGCTGAAACCGAGGGTCCCTTCCACTTCACAAACGAAGGTGGCGGCATCCGGAATGCCCATGCACCCGTAACCGGGCAGGGAGTTCGAGCAGCTTTCGAATTGATTCGTCGTGATGACGGTGGTCCCCTGGATGGTCACGTTGTGGGTGTGGTTTCCTTCCGTTCCGGCAGTTTTCGCAGTGGAGTCCGGGGCGATGGACCCGGGGACGATCATGGACGGTGACGCCGTCAGGCCCAGCGCGGGAGAAGCGGCAACAAGCAGGCTTGCGACAACGGCAACGGCGCCGCACATTCGGATCAATTGCTTCATGGTGGTCATGTGTTCCACGAGGCAACGACCGTCGGGGGGGTGTTAAGGAGACTGGAACACATTGTGACAACCGCATCGATGCCCCTCCGGATGCCCTTCCACAGCGAACGCTTATGGGGGCGCGACGCCGCTGCGGAGGCCATGTCCGCCCGCGCCTTCGCCGCCGTCCTGGTGGCCCTGCTGGTCCTCCTGCCGACCGCCGCCGCCGACCCGGAGCACCTCGACGTGGGGGAATCCGCGTCGTTCGCACTGTTCCCGACCCACGACGAGGTGGTTGCCGGTCTTGCCAAGCACGAGGGCCACCCGTGGGTCACGTACCACGACATGGGCACCACCGTCGAGGGGCGGCCCATCCGCCTTGCGGAGGTCACGGACCCGGCAAGTCCGGTTCCCATGGAGGGCCGCGTGGTGACATTCATCTTCACCCAGCAGCACGGGAACGAGCCCGCCGGCACGCCGGCCGCCCTCGCCCTCCTCGATGACATCGCAGCCGGGAAGCCCATTGCGGACACCCTCGCGAACCAGATCCTGCTCCTTTTGCCCATGGCGAACCCGGACGGCGCGACAGCGAACCAGCGGGCGAATGCGAAGTCCACGGACATCAACCGGGACCATGCGGCCCTCGCATCGCCGGAAGCGCGCATCCTCCACGATGTCCTCAACCGATGGGACGTGCACGTGGCCATGGACCATCACGAGTACAGCGGGCAGGGCTTCGGGAATCCGGTCCCGATCCGCGTGTACGATTACGATCTCACCACCCTGTTCCCGGTGCACGGGCTCGTCCGCGCGCCGACGGCGGATGCGGCCAAGGACCTCATGTACGAGGGAATTTGGCCGGCAGCCGAGGCCGCCGGGTACTCGGCGAACGAGTACGGGGAACAGACCGCTGCGGGCATCCCGATCAACCAGCTTGCCGGCGGCCCCGACCCTGCGATCCAGCGGAATCACCTCGGGCTCCACCACGTCGCAGGCCTCCTTGTGGAGACGCGGGTGGACGCGCACCCGAACCCCTTCCACGATGCCGCGCGGCGGGAAGCCATCCACCGGGTCGTCATGGACGCGACACTTGAGCATGCGAGCACGTTCGCCCAGATGTTCCGGGATGCGAAGCGCGCCAGCGAAGCCGCAACGCTCGCCTCGCCCGCGTCATTCTATCAGGAAGCGGAACGCGCAGGGAAGATGCCGGACGCCTTCCGCGTCGACAAGGATCTCTCGGACGTCTTCCTCGGCCATGGGCTCCCGGCGGGCATTGCCGTGGACTCGACGTTCGTCCACAACCTCCTTCACGCCCATCAGGCGCACACGGCCGCACTCCTGCACCCGAACTCGTCGCGGGCGCTCGCGGCGGCCGTGGCGACGGATGCGATTGCGGAGCCGATCGCGCCCGCATCGGAGGAAACCCCGGGAGACGAGCCGCTCATGGTGCCCGGCGCGGGTGCGGCCATGGCAGCGATCGTTGCGGCTGCGGCGGTCGTGCTGCGCCGCCGCCGCGGGTGAGGGCGGGAACGGCGGCTCGCCGGCGATGCATCGATTGATCCGGTGGGGACGGCTGCGAGTGGAACTTCGCCGGCAGCAATCTCAGGATGCCGGGTCCGAGGGTCCCAGCCGCCCATGCGTGGCCAAGGTTGGATTGCTCGTTGGGGCCCCGGATGGCACATCCCTCATCGTGACC
>JBFILE010000021.1:0-20384 GCA_041599855.1 Thermoplasmatota archaeon | reverse complement strand
CCGTCCTCCGTATCTGCGACCACATTGAGAGCAGCAGCACGCACGAGTTCCAGGTGGGGGCGCACAGCGAGCACGACATGGGCGCCATGGAAGAGGCCGGAAGCGCGACCGACACGTCCAACGGCAGCGCGGAGACCGAAGGCGTCGCGCCCGCGGCCGCCGCCGAGGCGTCCTCGAACGGTGGCACGGCCGGCGGCGCGGCACCTGGTGACAACAACGACACGCCCGCGCCCGGCGGCGTCCTCGTCCGCGGCGTGCTTGCGCTCGTCGCGGCGCGCCGCCGACGCGACAGAGGCTCGGCCTCCGTCCGTCTTCGACATCACGGCGCGGGTGACCGCGCGGGCGGTTCCGTGCCCGCGGCGAACGCCCCGAGCACCTGGGCCTCGACGCGGGACAGCCGCTTCCACACGGCGCTTCGCGAGAGGCCGACCCTTTCGGCCAGGTCGGCAAGCGTGCAGCCGCGCGGCGTCCGGTAGTAGCCGGCGGCCAGCGCCTCCTGGAGCATGGCGATTTCCTGCATCGTCAGCCGGGCGCTCCGGCACCCTGTGCGGGCAATCCGCCGGTGGGTGGTGAAGGCCCGTTCGAGCACGACACCGTTTGTGGCCAAGCGTGCCGCCGCGCGCCGGACGTCCGCGAGGCGCGTGGCCTCGTCGCGGGCGCTCCCGGGGGGCAGTGTGAAGATGAATCGCGGGCGCGCCACGAGCGCGACGGGCGCGAGCTGCGCGCTTGGCCCGACAAGCTTGTGAAGTCGTGCAGCGAGCCGATGGATGTGGGGCAGGTCTGCCTCCGTGTCTGCGCGATACTGGAAGAGCGTGCCCTCATCACTGGGCGCGCTCCGTTTGATGCGCAGGGTGGGGCCGCCGCCGAGGTTGGCCCGGACCACGCGGGTGCGGACATCCAGCCCCATCGCGCAGACGACCCCCTCGGGCGACCCGAGCGTGGGTAGGATCACGGTCGGGCCGTCGACTTCTCTGGCGGCGGACGATGGTGCTCCGGCCGCAGTGCGGAACGTTACTTCCATGCTGTCCGCCCCCCGGCGTTCACGTGGTCTGTCAGCGGTGGTCGCGGCCGGCCGTCTATGTTCACGGTGTACATGCACGCCACTGTAAGCCTCCAGAGGCCAAGTCAAAGAGGGGGAATTCGGTCGTTTCGGTCCCGAAAACGCGGGATTTAGGCGTCGGTCGCGAGCTGCGGTCCGGTGCGCGCAGCAGCGGCGGTGAGGAGCGCCTCGCCCAGTGGTGTGAGGCGGTAGAACGTCCAGACGCCGCGCTCGCCGACCACCGCGCCTCGGTAGCGCAAGACGAGGTTCACGCCGCCGGCGGGCTCGACCCACCCAGGAACGAGTTCGTCCAGCCGCCATCTCGCGGAGTCGTTGAGCATCGCCGGGAACTCCGACACGCGCGCCGGCGCCACGTTGAGCTGGGCCGCGATCGCCTTCTGTGTCCACCCGGCCTGCGGCGGCACGTCCGGATCGGACGAGCCTTCCAGACACGCCATGATGCGCAACCACTGCGGTCGCGTGTCCGGCGCTTCGTCCCCACCAGCGCTGCCGTTGGGGGCATCGACACGCGCCGAGGTTCCGCGCGTCCCGACGAGCCACGCGAGGCCGCCGCCCACAACGAGGGCGGCAACGGCGGCGAGCAGCGGGCCGGTTGCCACCGTCCATCGCCACACTCCATAAGCAGTCGCCGCTGGCACGACGGCCCAGAGTGCGACGTCGGCCCAGGCTTCCCACGACAAGGGTGCGGCGCCCAGGATGAGGGCGAGCGCGGCCAGCGACAAACCGAGGCTGGCCCACGCAGGGATTAGGCCGGATACACCGGCCAGGAGGCCGAGCCCGGCCGCGACCGCCGCCCCCGCCGTCCCCCACGCGGGGGGCACGGGGCGCACACGCGCCCGCACGAGCGTGGAGGCCCAGACGAACAGTGCGATGGGTGCCTCACCGGCCATTCCTTGCGGCATCGGTCCGACCATTATTTCAACCGTGCGATCGCGCGCCCTGCAGCGGGTCCGCCCCGAGCGGCGGCACGAACGGGATGCTCGCGGGGTCGCGCGGGTCCGACCCGTGCTCGAGCTCGACATCATCCGGGACGTGGTCGCCGTCCGTATCCCGACGCGTCGGGTTTGTCCCGTACCGCATCTCCTCGCCGTCCGTGAGGCTGTCCTCGTCCGAGTGTGCGCTGAGCGGGTCCGCCCCGAGCGCGGCCTCGAACCCGTCGTGCAGGCCGTCGCGGTCGGTGTCCGGGTGGCAGGGATCGGTTCCCGCTGCAAGCTCCTGGTTGCGGAACTGCCCGTCTCCGTCGAAGTCGTCGACATCACCACAGGACAGGATGTGCGAAGCGTCCGGCGCGTGGGTGCAGGGCGCACCCGCGGGTCCCGCGCCGGCCGCGTAGACGTAGACCGTACCGCTGGCCGGCACCGCACCCTCGGCCGCGAACGCGCCGACCAGGAGACGGTCGCCGTTCGCTGCGATGGCCCATCCGAACCCGCCTCCGAGCGTGGGCTCCGCGGGCGCAAGCCGCAAGATCGGCCTCAGGGTCTGCGCGTCGAAGAGGTGGAGCGCCGCATTCGGGTTGACGTTGTGGAAGCCCCAACCGTCCCGATCGGCGTTCGGGATGGCCAACCACGGACCCACCGCGTGCAGGCGCATGCCGAACTCCATGTCCGCTGCGCTCGGAAGTCGGATGGAGCCGACAAGGTCCCATGTGTCGAGGTCGTAAACGTGCACGGGCCGGTTTCCGACCCCGCCCACCGCAAGCTGGTCCCCGATACGGGCGATGCCGCGGCCGTAGTGGAGCATGTCCGACCCGGGAGGTCGGCTGAGGCGCGTGACGAGCGAACCGTCGTCGCGCGTATACACGGACAACGTGCCGGTCGTCGCCGTCTTGTGCGTCTGGCCGACATACACATGGCGATCGTCGACGAACAGGCTCTCACCGAAGACCGGATGCCCGTCGACCGTCCGCTCGCTGTTGTGCTCGCGATCCAAGCCGAACCGGAACGTGAGGTCCTCGGCGGAATAGACGCGCACGGCCTTGGGCCCGTGCGTTGTCGGCGCGTCCGACCATTTGGCCGCGACCGCGAAGATGTCTCCAGAGGCTCCGATGTGGACCTCGTGTTCCCACTTGTCATCCGGGACGTGGGCAGGGACCCCGCCCTTATACCCCAGGTCCGGGAGCGAGAACACATGGACATCCGTCGCACGCCACGGCCCGCGCATGTGGGGATCGGGGCCCACGATGAGGCGCGTGGGTGTCGTCGCAAGTGTCCCGCCGAAGTTCGCGCCAGCCTTGCCGTCGGGTGAACGGATCTTGCCGACGTATGCGAGCGATGCCGCATCGAAGACGTGCACGGCACCCGCGTCGACGCCGGCCTCGTCGTCACCGGGCGCCCCCACGAACAGGAAATCGTCCTGGATGGCGATGGCCGCGCCAAACCCGTCGCCCATGCCCGGGTCGGGGTTCTCGACCCGCAGGATGCACGTGATCATGTGCGGGTCCTCGGTTTTCGCACCGGTGACGGCACCGCTGTCGATGCCCACGAGCGCGGTCAACGCGACGAGGGTAACGGCGAGCTTCCCGACGGCGGCCGACCTCATCCTCCCGCGGACGAACCCACGTGGTCATAAGAGTTTGGCGGAAATGTCCACGCGCGTCGCCAGCGCCGGCCCGGCGCTAGACATGTCGACCGCGCGCTTATGTACGCCCAGACTTCCTCGAAGCCCGGGAGGCTTCACGCATGACCATTCGGAGACCCCGCGCCGCGCGCCCGGCCACGGCGATCGCACTCGTCCTCATCCTTCTCGTTCCCGCCGCCACGGCCCTGGTGGCTACCACGGCCGCCGATTCCCCAGAGGCCGCGCCTTCCCCGGAGGGCTCCCAGGGTGGCGTTGTTGTCGGGCCTTCACGCCTCGACCTTTTTGACGCCATCGCGAACGGGACTTTGGACGCCGAGGCCGACCTCGCTTCGCACATGGAACTCTTCGAAAGGCTGCGAGCGGAAACAGAGTGGAAGCCGCCAGGTCCCGACCCGCTTGATGGCCTCGGACCGGACGCCATTCTCGAGGCCATGCTTCCCGTGGACGCGGTGGAACTCGCGGAGCAACGCACGCGCACCGCGAAGGTGTGGCGTGTGGACGACGAGGGCACGCACGTCGTGCGTGTCGCGGCTGGTCCCCTGCACTACCTGGACGCGCTCGGCCGCTGGCAGGACATTGAAACCACCATCCTCCCGGTTCAGTCGGGCTTCGCCAACCTCGCGAATTCGTTCGGGACCACGTTCCATGCGGACGGAACGGTGGCGTACGCGGCGGATGCGGGGTCCGTCACGTGGACGCCGGTGGGATTGTCCACGGCAGCGGATGATCCTGGGGCCGTCGCGCGCGCGGCCTCCCTCGTGGATGCGCCGCGCATCACCGTGGCCGGGGACACCCTCGTGTACGAGGGCCTCTTCGGCAACGCGGATGACCGGCATCACATCGTGCGCGGGGGCGTGAAGCATGACGTGATTCTCCGCGCGCCCCCGGATGTGACCACCACCGGTTCAGGAACGTTCCGCGTGGACGGCACGATCGCACTCTCCAGTGGTCTCGCCCTTTTTGCCGGCGATGAACCCGTGACCGGCCCCACCTCATGGCCGGGGGCCTTGACCGTGAAGGACGCATCCGGGCAGGACGTGTTCCTGCTCTCGCCCGTGGTTGCGCGGGAGTCGCCACGCCCGGATGGTCGCGCCGCGGAAACAACGGGGTCGTATCTCGTGGAACCAGACGGGGACGCCTTCCGCTTGTCCCTCGTTGTGCCTCTCGATTGGCTGCTCGCGGCCGATCGCAGGTACCCCGTCATGGTGGACCCCACGCTCACAGACACGTTGACGGCGCACTTGAACAGGGTGACGGCTACGCGCGATCCTTTTGGCAAGGATGGTGCCAGGGACGCACTCATCGGGATCGTGATCGGGGATGGCATGAACGTGGCCGTGGGGACGTGGACGTTCGAGGAATGCTGGAAGGTCTGGAAGTGGGTCGAGGAGATCGTGGGCAAGCAGAAGAACTTCTACGACTACGCCAAGCCGTGGAAATGGAGGTGGGAGAACATCTACGGGATGGTGAAGAGGCTCCTGCTGGAATGCTCGTGGCTGCCGGACGATTTCCGCGGCCTCTCCATGGTCACGGCCCTGGACCGGCCGTTCCAGAACGCGGACCGCGTGACGGACGTGCGTCACGTCGTGTCCGTCACGGACCTGGAGCGCTCAGGGCGCATGTACCTCATGCCATCCATGCATCGCAGCCCCCTGTGGGCGAGCCTCCACTACGGGAGTGCAGCGTCCTACGATTCCCGCGCAGACCACGTGTACGTGTCCGGACCGGGTTGGTATCAGTTCCAGCCGGACCCGGAGTTCGTGGAAGGTGCGCTCGCGATGTGGAGCACGGATCGTTTCGCGGAAATGCGGTACCTCTACGATGGGGGCGTTGCGTTCGCGGATCGGCCCGGCGCCTACGAATTCGACGCGTTCGACAACTTCCCGGAATGGATCATCACCTACATCGAGGACGACGACGGGCCTGAAACCAGTGTGGATCACCACACGGCCACGGGGCGCGTCGCTCCCTGGCACCCGGATCATGGTTCCGCCCACGCGACGGGATGGACGCAGGACGTGCCGCAGGCGACGTTGTGGGGTCATGATGACGGCACGCGGTGCACGAGCGTGCGGTGGGTGGACAACCTGACCACGGATCCCACATTCGCCTTCGAGGAGAGGCGCGCGCCGCAGTACTTTGACGACAGCAGGACGGAGACCCGCTCGCAGGATTGCCGCCTCGACGTGGCGATCACGGGTGAAGGCTACGAGGACGTCACGGCCTGGTTCACGGACGCGGAGGGGCGCGAGAGTGGACCCTTCACGTTCGGCTTCGGCCGTGACACCACGCCCCCCTACCTCCTTGACGTGAGCATCGAAGGGGCCCCTGGCCCGAATCCAGGGTGGTACGGGGACATTGCCACGTACACGTTCACGCTGCGGGACGATCATGCGGGTTGCGAGAGCCTCGCCGTCAGAACCACCGAGGAATTGTCATTCGTGGAAGTCGCGGCGGCTCACGGCGACGCCATCACGTACCCTGCAGGGGATTGCGTGTACCGCGCCACCTATCAGCACACGGACGAGTTCGTGGACCTCCAGGTGACGGACGCCGCGGGGAACGTAGGCACCATTCGCGTGGCGCTGCAGATTGCGGACAGTGCGGGTCCCGAGCGGTGGTTCTGGATCAATGACACGTTCCAGAACCGTTGGAGATTCCAACTTGGCGGGGACCAATGGGGGCCCTTCAAGGGGGAAGCCGCGTTCAGCATCGGGGAGGGCCCTTGCGCGCCACAGGAGGGGGACTATTATCGGAAAAGCCGGTGCGACGACGAGGGGGCGCACCTTTGCGAGGACGCGCCATACGATTACCGCATCGATGAGGGACCTTGGCAAAACAACTGGGGTCACAAGAGGTCGTGCCCGCAGCGCGTCGTTAACAGGGATGGAGTCCACTGGGTGGAAGTGAATTCCATCAACGCGGGAGGCTTCACGTCATCGTACCGGTGGCCGGTTCGGGTGGACCGCTACCCTCCCCAGATCGCGTTCGAGGCCCTTGGAGCAAGGCCACCCATGTGGCTGGACTTCGTGGGGCCTCGGGGCTTGTACGTGGAGTCGTTCGACACCGCCTCACCGGAAATCCGGACGTGGGCCTCTTTGTATCCGGAAGGCAGCCCGCGGTGGGGAAACAAGCCCCTCGTTAACCGGTACGTCGATGCGGCCCGCCCTTCGTTCGTGCTCCCCCCCGTTGCGAACGGGGGTCAATACACCATCTGGTTGGGTTCCTACGACAGCTACCACGAAACCCTGTTCGGGAAAACCATCACCGTGGATGCGGAACCCCCGCGCGTGCATCTCCTTCTTGACGGGGCGCCCCCGGCCGGGCAGACCTTGACGAGCGTCCCCGTCGTGAGCGTTGAGTTGGATGGAACGGGCACGTGGGTGACGGACGTCCGCATGCGCATCAACGGCGGTCCGTGGCTTCCCCGCGTTCTTACGGACGCGGACCTCCAGCAGTCCGGCGGTTTCCTCGTGGAATTCGAGGCCACGGATTTCCTGGGGAACAAGGGGTATGCGAACTATTCCTTCCGCTTGGACCTTGAAGCTCCGCGGCTTGACGTCCTCGCGGCAGACCCCACGGATGGGGCAGCCCCCCGCGTGCCCGCGGCAAGCGGGTGGAGTGTGAACCCCGTGGACCTCGTGCTTGCGTGCGATGACGGAGCCAACGGGACGGGTTGCCGCGAACTCAGGCATCGCGAACGCGCGTTCAACTGGACAACCGATGACCGCATCGTCATCACCGAGCCCGGCATGCACCTCATTGAAGTGGAAGCCGAGGACGTCGCGGGCCACGTGACCAACCATACGCGCTATGCCATTGGTTACGACCCGGTGGCGCCCATCGCGCGCGTGGAGGTCTCGTGTGCCGAAGGGCGCCGTTGGTGCAACGGGGACGCGTTCGTAAGTGGAACGGTGAGTGATAGCCCGGCCTCACGCATCGGATTCATGGAAACAGTGTACGAGAACGGTTTCACGACACGGCCGTCCACGAACGATACTGCCGGCGTGCTCGCCCCTCACCACGTGGACGCGTATGGCAATGGGCGCTTGGGGCCGTTCGACGGCCGGAAGACCGCGATCCTGAACCTCTCGTGGTTACCCCCGCATGATGCGCTCACGGTGGAGTTCGACCTCGTGGTGGCAGGAAACTGGCGCGGCAACTTCGTGGACGAATCCGGAACGGGACCGGACCGCTTCCGCGTGTACGCGACGGGCGGCAAGACGGCGTTCGAATCCACCTTCGCCACGAGCACGGCCGAAACCCAATGTTTCCCCGCGCCGTGGCCTTGCGACGAACGCGTGCCGGGTCGCACGGGCGCCCTGGGGGCGTTCACGGATCTTGGGGGGCTTGCCGGCGACCACCCGGATCGCAGCACGAGCCCGGACACGATCTACCGCATCGTCTACTCGACCCTTCACTCCGGCTGGGAAACCGACATCTCGTTCGAAGGGAACACCGGGACGGAATTCGTCCGGTTCGCCATCGACAACGTCGTCGTCTCCACCGAGACGGTGGGCGCGAACGTGTCCTCGTGGTCGTGCACGGTGAACGGCGGACCTGTGGGCTGCCGGGATGTCGTAACCCTCCCGGACGGCGTCCACGTTGCGACGGCCGCCGGAGCGGATGCCCTGGGGAACACGGCCACGGGCGCGGGGCGCATCTACGTGGATCGCACCGCCCCGGACGTCCGCGTCCAGGCGGCGTGCATGCAACCCGGTGAAGACGGATGGTGCGTGAGCGGCAACCTCAGCATGATGGCAAGCGTGCGGGACGCGGCGCCTCTTGGCGGTGTGCCGCAACTCGTCCTTGACGAGGACTTCACCAGGGGACCTTCCGCGGCGTGGTCCGTGCCGGAAGGCACCCCGGTAACCACGACGCCGGGGGGCATGGCCGTCCTCGGGCCGTTCGCCGAGGGGGAACTCGTGCTTCACCTGCATGACCTCCCCGCCCACGACACGTTGCTTCTCGAATTCGACCTCTTCACTGTGGACGGGATGGACGGGAACGATCCGTTCACGGTGCGCGTAAACGGCACGGGTGACGCGTTTTCGTCCACGTTCTCGAACACGCCCGGGTCGGACCAATGCTACCCGCTGCCCCACCCGTGTGCCACGAAGAACCCGGCTTTCACAGGGGCCCACACCGTGCACGACGTGCTCGGTGGGAGCGCGCAGGATGGGGTGTACCGCGTGGCAGTTCCCCTAGAGCACACGGGGGACGCCGTCACGTTCCGCTTGCGCGGCCTTGCGGATGCCGACGCCCCGCAAGGGCAGTGGGGCATCGCCGGCGTGCGCGTGTTGACGGACGTGTCCGGCATCGCCCCGGGAGCCGTCGCATGCTCGCATCGCACGGTAGCGATCCCGTGCGAGTTCACCCCCGATGTCGGCGACGGCGAACACACGTTTTCCGTGATCGCGGAGGATCGTGCCGGAAACCGTGGCGTCGCCCATGCGACGTTGCGCGTGGACTCGGTTCCCCCCACCGTGGTGGCCCGATGGACCGGGGACAAAGGCGCCGGCGAGTGGTTCGTGGGCCCTGTGAACGGCACGTTCTCTTGCGCGGACCCCGCCCCTGGCAGCGGATGCGCGCGCATCGAGGTGGGACCATCGGACACGGGTCCGTGGGACCTTGCCGACACCGTACGCTACGAAGCGCACGGCTCCAACGCGGGTTTCGTGCGCGTCACGGACAAGGCGGGCAACCAGGCCGTCACGCGTCACGAGGTCCTCATCGACAGCCGGCTCCCGAGCCTCGTGGTGACTTGGGACCGGCCCGCAACCGCGTCTGGTTGGTGGGACGGCGCGGTAGAGGCGAGATTCTCGTGCGAGGACCCGGAACCGGGCAGCGGATGCGAGCAGGTGACGGCGAGCACCGCGCCGGGGTGGTGGGTGCCCATCGCAGCATATACGTTTGCCGCGGAAGGGGAAAGCACCCTTTGGCTGCGCACGCGGGATGCCGCGGGCAACGCCCAGGACTTCAACGTAACGGCCGCCGTGGATTATCATTGGCCCATTGCGGGCGTTGTCCTTGAAGGGACGGAGGGCGCGGCAACAGGTTTCTACCGGTCCCACGTCACCGCGCACTTCTCGTGTCGTGACCCTGAGCCTGGAAGTGGTTGCGAAAGCGTCGCGCACCGGCCCACGACCACGGGGCCGTGGACGGAAGGGGATAGCAAGCTCCACGCCAACGAAGGATGGTTCCGAGGCTACGTGCGCGCCAAGGATGCCGCCGGGCACGTCGGCGAACAATCCTATTCGGGCTTCATCGACACGCAGCCACCGGGGATCTTGATCAACATCACGGGCGAGACGGGCAATGACGGCGCGTGGCTATCCGCCACAGTGAGCGCTACCTCGCACGATCCGGGGCCAAGCTCGGGCTGGGCGACGGGATTGCAGCACGGCCCTACCGCAAGCGGCCCCTGGACCCCGGCGCAATCCATGACGTACACGTCCGCGGGGGAGCACGAGGGCTACTTCCGAGTCGTGGACGTGGCCGGCCACGAAACCATCGAAGGCTACGTGGTCGTGGTCGATGCCACGGCCCCTGCCATCGCGCTGGCCCAGTCACCCGATGGAAGTAGCGGATGGTGGCGCGGGGACGCCGTGGTCGCCGTCACGTGCACGGACCCTGCGCCCGAGACGGGCTGCGTGGCCACGTTCGATGCGCCGGCGGCGGAAGGCCCGTGGCGCCTCGTCGAGCAGGCCGCGGCGAATGCGACGACGCGCGTGAACGTGACGGTCACGGGTGAAGGCGCCCGTACGCACTGGTTCAAGGTGCAGGATCAGGCGGGACGCGAAACCACGAGGGAGGCCCACATCAAGATCGATTCCATTTCCCCCGAACTCTCGTGGGCAATTCGCGGAACACCGGGCGAGAACGGGTGGTATCAGGGCCCCGTCTTCATCGACGTGACTTGCCGGGAATCGGCGCCCGGGTCCAGATGCCAAGGGGATACCTTCCCCGTGGAAGAACACTCCCACACCGTGTACGTGGACACCGAAGGGATCACGCCCGTCACGATTGCGGTACACGACTGGGCCGGGCACGCGAACGCCACGACCCTGGATATCAAGATCGACACCGAGAGCCCCGTGCTGAACATCACCTGGAACGGGGACCCCGAACGATGGAGCCCTCACCCCCTCGTCGCCCACCTCTCGTGTACGGACGCGGGAGTGAACGCGTCGTGCAGGACCCTTTACGCGGAAGCGGAAACGGGACCGTGGACGGAGGGTTCGGACGTGCACTTCGACGGTGAAGGCCACATCGTCCGGTGGGCCCGCGCGGTGGACGCATCCGGCCGCACCACCACGCGGTACCTGGAAGCTCGTGTGGACACCGTGCCCCCGACGGCGCGCCTCGACATGGAAGGCCAGATGGGGGACAACGGGTGGTTCACGGGGCCCGTGGACTTTACGCTCGTTTGCGAGGACGCGGCGCCCTCGTCCGGCTGCGCGTACGCGAACCACAACTACTGGGGCAGCTGGTCCAGCTTGCCTGCAAACACGGGGGATGCCATGTCCCCCGTGACCTTCAACGTGGTAGCCGGGGACCACGCCGGTCATGGCGTGAACCACGAGGTCTCGATCCCCGTCGACCGCATTCCGCCCACCGTTTCGCAGATGTATGTCACGGGGGAGGGAGGTGATCCCGTGGCGGATCCGCGGGATGCAAATGGTTGGTACCGGTGGTACCGGTCCCCTGTGGCCGTCTCCATCGACGCATGGGACGGAATGTGGCCCGATCTGGGCGGCAGTGGCGTTCGCGAGATCCGCGTCTCCGTGGACGGCGGGGATTTTGACGTGACGGACACGCTGGCGCTCGACGAAGAGGGCTTGCAGTTCATCACCGCGCGCGCCGTGGACCACGCAGGCCTTGTGGGTGAGAACAGAACGGACCTCGTGGGCATCGACTTGACGCCACCTTCGGCCCACCTCGCCCTCGCTGGAACCGTGGAAGTGGACGGCGTCCGATTTGCCGGAAAGAACACCCACGCGGACTGCTTCACGGAGGATGCGGGGTCCGGCGTGGACGCTTCCCGGTGGGACACCGTCGAAGTCGTCTTCGACGACGGCGGAACGGGTTGGGCAAGGTGCACGTCCACGCTCCCCAACGTGAACGCGAATCATGGCCGCTCGGCCACGCTGACGTACGCGGCGGTCGACCGTGCCGGCCACGCCGCGACGTCGCCGCCCGTGCGCGTGGTGTACGACGGGTGGGGACCCGACGTGGAAGTCCTCCTCAATGGGGTTCGTGCGCCGCGCACGGTGGGCCCGGGCCAGACCCTCACGTTCGCGTTCACGGACCACTCCGGCGTGGCAAGCTCCGGCGTAATCCGGAGTTGGGCAGAAGATTCGTACTTGGACCCGGCGCCTGCGGATGCCATCATTGTGCCTTCCGAACCAGGGCAGTATCACGTGACGGTCTGGGGCTGGGACGGTCTCGGGAACCGGGGGAACCTGACCGACTTCTCGTTCACCGTGGACGCGCAGCCTCCGACATCGGCCCTCATGCCCGCGGGGCGCTCCGCCCTGCGCGACGTCGACGGTGAATCCGTGCTGTTCCTCGGCGCCAACACGACCCTCCGGCTGACCACGGATGATCCGGAAGCCGTGACGGAGTACCGCCTCGTCATGGACGGTGTGGCCGGGAACTGGACGCAAGGGGAATTTGTGAACGTGCCGAACGTCTCCACGCGCTTCGGGCTCGAGTACCGGGCCAGGGATGCGGCCGGAAACGTGGAACCCACGCGCACTCACATCTTGGGAGTCGATCTCGACGCGCCCCGCATCGTCATTCAGAACCCGCAACCGGGCCAGTTTTGGACGCCCTTCGGCGTGGTCGAATCCGATGCGGACGGGGATGGCCTCCCGGATGCGTTGGAACCGGCATTCGGGCGGAATGCCTCGACGCCGGATGGCAACGCGAGTGATCCATGGCACGGGGAGGCGGGACGCACGTACGTCCTGCCCGGCCACGGCCTCCTGGGGGAGAGACTGGTGCTGGACATGTGGCTGGGGGAAGACCCCGTGGGGTCAGGCATCGCCATTGCCCAGATCACCCGCGCCCGCCCATGGAGCCCATGGAGCCCTGAGACGATGGCGCTACAACGCGACTTCGCGGAAGGCAACGTGTCCACACCCTGGTACGAGGCGAATCCCGACGCCTACGTGCTGCAGCCGGGTGAGGCCAATGCCTGGATCGTCACGTTCTGGGCAGAGGATCATGTGGGCAACAGGGTGGAAGAAACCCGCATCATCCAGTCGCTGGACGCTGCCGGGTGGCCCCTCCACCCGTGTCAGTTCGTTGAATCTGGAGGTTGCGATGAGAGCCCGCCGTGCACCCTCGGCGACATGCTCGACAATCGGGCCGGCTGCCCGCTCGTGCCTGCCAACATCTGCGCCCCCTTTCTGGTAGGATGCCCGACCAACAGCGTCCCCGCGTACCGGCACTGCGCCGATGGAGCCAGCGAAGCGCAGCGCGGCTGGTACGACAGCTCCATCATCGACTGCCTGAAGCCGTGGATCGGCCGCGAATGCGGCCTTCACGTCAAGCGGCAGGCGGAGAGCCAGGGCGCGGACCGCACGAGGGCGCCCTACTGTGCACAAGACGTCCTCGCCAACATGATCGGCTGGGACCGATGCGGAGACTACGCGTACCACGAGCTCCAGGGCGACCCGCAAAGCGACGACCACCTCGACGCTTGCATCCAGGAAGCCACGACCACGCCCCCGACGCTCCAAGTGCCAGCGATCGCGACGCTTGAAGACAGGATCCCCGACTGGGTCTGCGACCATAGCTGCAAGGAAGGTCCCATCACTTCCCTACCCATCCCGTCGGTCATACCCTGTCGGTCCACCGACGACCTCTCGCCACTCGTCAACGCGTGGTTCGAAACCTGCGCCGGTTCGTTGGACCCTACCGGCGTCGGTCAGTCGATCGTGCCGTAGTCCTGTCGCGCGTTTGCGCGCGATGCGACGACCGTCGGGTCCGAGCCGCTACCGGACGACTGCATGTCGGCGACCGTCTGGGAGTGCTACCGGGGCGGCGAGGTGCTGCTCATCACCTCCGGACGCATCATCACTCGGCGCGTGCTTGGACGGCCTGGATGCCGACGCGTGCATGCCGTACGTGCCCTGCCGGGAGGGCCTCGGCTTCAATATGACGTGTCTTGGGGCGCCCCAGACGGATCGCGCTTGCGCGGCGCCGCTTCGCGAACTCCGCGTCAGCGAGCTGGATCCCGTGGCCTGCGCGGCCGCCGCGGCGGCGGATTGCTAGGAAAACAGGTGGTACGCGTGCCCTGCGGCCGGCCGGCGAACCCGGCCCGCGCGTCGCCCCGCGCGGCAGCGCCACCGGCGTGCCGCCTGCAAATGTAGCTAAAAGCGGCTACATTTCGCAGGGCAGCGCAGCGGCGTCAGGAGCTCCGGATAGTCCGCCACCGGTGGCGGCACATCCTGCATCCACAATGCGGCGAGCACCTCGCCGCGGTGGATGTGCTCGTGTGTGCACACCGTGAACAGGATATCCTCCACGCTGAGCGAATCGCGCGCTTCGGACCCGACGACGTCGAGCGATTGTTGCAGGACACGAGCATCGTCCGTCACCGCGGCAAGATCGACGCGGCCTCAACAACGCGAAACGCGCACAAAACCTCGTCGAGCAAGAAGGCTCAGTGGCCGCATTCATCTGGACCTACGAAGCGCCCACCGACGCCGAACGTGAACCGCACGTGTTGTCGACCTCCGCAGAATCCATCGCGCTCGCCAAGGACCTCATAAAGCGCGGCTGGAGGTTCGTCGGCCCCACGCCCGTGTACGTCTTCATGCAAGCCATGGGCCTCGTGAACGACCACGTCGAGGGATGCGCGATCCCCCGGAAGGAACCCGACAAACCAGAAGTAGGTAAGGGAACGCCCCACCAGCCCACCCCCGGCGCGGCTTCGCCGCGACCTGCACCCCGCCCCTCAATCCTCCTCCGCCCCCTGGATGCGACATCTCCCCGCGCGAATTTCCTTAACTTGGCGCTGCTGGCGCCACCTCCCTCGGTGGTGACCCCTTGGAGGACGATTTTCCGTCGATGATTACTCCCGCCTGGTGGGCCAACATCACGGGAATGGCGCCGGGTGGGTCTGACAGTTGCGGTCCCCACCAGCCCACTCCGGACGTGCCGCGCCTCCGGCGCGATTTGCCCCCTCCGCGACACCTGCTCCGCACCACCGTGGATGCGACCCGTCGTGACCGGGCCCTTCCGGACCCGCGCACCCCTCCGGATCACCCCACTTCGCCGGCTCCCCCACGTCCTCCGCCCGGGGCCGCCGGCGCAGTCCCCGGCTGCAGCACGAACCACCAGTACCCCATCATCCACACGACGAAGATCATCCATCCCGCATTCGCGTGCGCGGATTGCAGCGTCGCTCCGCCCCATTCGTACCCGACGAGGGCGAGGATGACGAGCCGGACGAGGTTCGCGATGTACACGCCGACGAGGCCGAGCACCAGGAGCCACGCGAGGCGGCGGGGCGGGGTGCGCTCCTGCCACGCGTGGAGGGTGAAGATGCCGAGGAACAGGATGCCCGGGTGGAGGCCCGCACACACGAGCCCGATCGAGAGGGCGAGTTTCCCGCGCGGCGTCGTCATCATCACGGTCTGGTTGAAGGCGGTGACGTCGAAGCCGAGGGCGCCGAGGGTCCACGCGACCGGCTGCACGAGAGCGACCCGGATGATGCCGTCGAGGGGGCTTCCCCCGACCTGCGCGTCAAGGATGGCGTCAAGGGCGTACACGCCAAGGGGCGCGGCGACGAGCGGAATGCTCCAAGCGACCATGGTGCCGACGGTCATGTCCCCCCTCACGGGGCGGTCGAGATGGCGGCTTGCGACCGCCATCGCCACGCCGTACGCAAGGATCGCTATCTCCGGCAGTTCGAGGCCGCTTTCGGCAAGGACGTTGTACCCGATGAGGCCGGCGACCATGGCAAGGCCGAGGGTTCCCGTGAAGATGCTCCACCCCCGTCCGCTGGGCTGGACATCGTGACCGGCTCTGCGACCCGGCGTTCCGGGTGGTTGGCCCGTGGGGCGCCTGGACCGGCCCACGAACAGGAGTGCGGCTCCCGCGATGACGAGGATGGCGCCGACGATCAGGCTCTCATGGGCGAGGAAGCCAAGGAGGATGAGGAGCCCGTAGCCGGCAACGAGGGTGCCCGCGATGAAGCGGGCTCCGTCCAACCGGGGCGAGGGCGTCCGCGGAGCGGGGTCATCCACGTGATTTGGGCCTCCGTTTTCCGCGCGCGAGATGGACGCGCCGGAGGACGCCGATGACGAGGACGAGTCCGACGCTCGTGGCGAACAGGGTCATTGGGGCCGGGAAGAACGGGATGGACGTCACCTGCGTGAGGCCGCACGATGGGGACGGAGGGCCATCGCCGAGGCTGCGAACGACGTAATGGTACGTGGTTCCGGGTCGCGCGGAGGTGTCCAGATGATGGGTGGCGCCGGCATCCAGGCTGGTGAGGGGTTCGAGGGGGCCATCGCCGGCGGCTCGATGGATGACGTAGCCCGTGGCCCCGGCCACCGGGGCCCATTGGAGGAGAACCGGTCCCGTGCCGGTGGCGGCAGCCTTCACCTCGGGACATGCAGGGGGTGCGGCGGCCGCGACCAAGCCGGCGGCGGGAGCCACCATCATCGCGGCCACGAGAAGCAGGATGCCCCGTCGAATCGCCGATCCCGTGTTCGGGGCTCGGGTCACGCTGGCGGCCGGTCGTTTCGGTACCACTGGCGGGTCGCACGTGGGTGAGATTTCCTTGATTGTGGTACGTTGGCCGGTGGGCCGGAGACGCGCCGGGCCGGTGCCGCCGTTCCGGGACGCTTGGACGTTGCGACGACATCATTTAAAACCGGGTTCCGGGTGTTCTCCTGTTGGAACCGGGCGTCGACGGCCTCCCCGAAGGACGATCCTGCCTTCGTCCTGTCGTGCCAACCTCCCTTCGACGCCCCGGGTTCCGACCTCGACGTCGCCGGGCGAAACGGTAGGCCATCCGGCAATCCTTTTGCCCATGCCGCGGCATTGCGCCCGCCATGGCGGGTGGACGTGCGGCCGAAGGCCTTGAGCTGAAGAGCCTCGTCGATGTGCACACCCACCTCGTGCCGGTGGACGATACCCTCGACGCCTACGCGAGTCCCGCGTTCTCGTGGACCCGGATGAAGCCCCTTGAGCGCTTCCTCAAGCTCCAGCCCATCGACGGGAGCCTGAACCGGGCGTACGCCCGCCACGTCGCAGAGACCGTGCGGTCATCCCGGTACATCCGCCAGAGCGTGATCCTTGGCATGGACGGCGTGTACCGTTCGGATGGGAGCCTCGACCGCACCCACACCCATTTCTACGTCCCCGACGACGTGGTCCTCGACATCGCCGCCGAGTACCCGGACGTCTTCCTTCCCGGGGTCAGCATCAGCCCTCGGAGGCCCCACGCCATCGATGCCCTCACCCAGGCCGCAGAGGCCGGGGCCGTGCTTGTGAAATGGCTGCCGAACACCATGCTCGTGGACCCGGGCCACCGGGCGAATGACGCCTATTTCCGGCGTCTCGTGGACCTCGGCCTTCCGCTCCTTGTCCATGTCGGCCACGAGTTCGCGGTCCCCGGGAGCGAGCCCCGGTACGGCGACCCGTCCCGCCTCCGCCGCGCCCTGGAGGCAGGTGTGACCGTCATCGCGGCGCATGCCGGATCTAGCGGCGTCCCGTGGATCCGGACGACGCTTCCGCGGCTCCTGCACCTCATGGAGCGCTACCCGAACCTCTACATGGATTCGAGCGCGAGCACCGTGAACCGCGCACATGTGTTCGAGAAGCTTTCCCGGCGCACGGACGTCCTGGACCGTGCCCTCTTCGGGAGCGATTACCCCGTCCTCGCGACCGTGCCTCCCGGTACCTCCGGCCTCGCGTGGGCGGATGGCGTCGCCGCCTACCGCGAACCGAACCCGCTGGACCGGCACGTCCGCCTCCAGTACGCCATGGGCATGCGATGGGACCCGGAGTTGCCGAAGCGCGTCCTCCGCCAACCGAAGTCCACATCGTGGTGACCGCCGGATCTGCAAGTAGCTCTTTGTAGATTCAATCTCCTTAATGCAGGCGTCGTACCACTGCCCACCCATGCGCCTGACGCTTGCCCTCATGGCCGCCCTCCTTTCCGCCAGCATCCTCGCTGGTTGCGTAGGGCCCACAGATTCCGACACCTTGGCCCCCGGAGGCGTCGTCCAACCGCGCCGATCCACCCACGTCCTCGACAGCGCCATCGAACCATCCGACTTCACAGCCCCCATCTTCGAGCGCCTCGGCGCCGTGGCCCGCGCCGGCCCCGTGTACGGCGGCGGCGAACCCAGCATCTGGGCCCACATGGACGGCACCACGTACCTTGCGTTCCCCGGCTGCGACAACGGCCCCTATTATCTCGTGTCGATCCCCGGGTCCGCACCCTGCCGCCACGGCCTCATCTACAGGAGCACGGACGACGGCAGGACGTGGGAACGCCTGAACCGCGACTCGGACGGCCGCCTCCCCGGGGACGAAGAGGCGCCGATCGCGAACGGCGATGCGGACGTCGCCGTGGACGCGGCCGGGACCGTGTACGCGAGCAACCTCGGCGGCGGCATCCCCGTCATGCGCTCCGATGACGCGGGCGCCACATGGCGCTTCATCGGTGACGTCGTCCCCGAAGAACACTGGGCGGATCGCCAGTGGATGGCCGCCGCCGGACCCGGCCACCTCATCATGACGTGGATGGGCGGAGCCGACAGGAGCCAGCGCGCCGTCGCCGTCAACACCACCTTCGACGGCGGAGATACATGGACGGGCGTCGAATACCTGGGCGCCGACATCGGATGGCTCGGCACCGTCCAGTTCAGCCCTGACGCGGCCCACGCGTACGTCCCGTTCACGCAAAGCGGGCGACTCACCGGCACCACGGGCCAGGACTCCGAATACGACATGCTCGTCGCCCACACCGCCGACGGCGGCATCACGTGGGAAGTCATCGACACGGGCGCCCGCATCCCCGCGCCCGTCCAAGGCACCCACTGGAGTGGCAGCCTCATGGCGCCCGCCCTCGACGTCACCGGGGACGGCACCGTCATCGCCGCGTGGGCGGAGGATGTGCCGGCACCCGTCGCAGGCACCACGAGCACGGGAGCCCGCATCCGATATGTGGCGTCCACCGACAACGGCACCACGTGGGGCGCCCCCGTCGTGGTGCCCACCCGCACCACCGCCATCATGCCGTGGGTCACGGGCGGAGCCGGCGACCGGTTCGCGATCACGTTCTTCGAGAGCCTCGCCCCCCTCGACTCGGACTATGTGGGTGGGAGCTGGGACGTGAGCGCGGTGTACGTGGACGATGCCGCTGGGGACGCGAAATTCGTGCACACGATCATCGACGAGCGTGTCCATGCGGGCGGCATCTGTGCGCGCGGCGGGCTGTGCATGCTGACCGGGTCGGATCGTGCGCTCCTCGACTTCTTCGAGAGCGACCTCCTGCCCGATGGGCGCCTGATCCTGACGTATCCTGCAGACCCCGTGGAGGGTGGCAAGTACATCGAGATCCGGACGGCTGTGCAGAGTGGCGGGAGTTTCCTGCTTTCGCGGTAGGATTGTGCGGCACGCGACTGAGGTAGGTCCGCGGGCGATGTCCATCAACACAGAGGGCACGGGGAAACGCGGGGGCATCTGAAGGTCGCCGTGACCTTCGCGCCCCTGTGTTCATGGAGATTCTCGACGGCAACCGGAAGCAATCGCCTACGCCCCCGCCGTGACCCCGAAGGCTGGCGTAATGGCGGTGGAGGCCTTTTCGACGTCCCCGTGCCCCCCGCGCCCTCTGTGTTGATGGAATCGTCCCGAGCAACAACCGGAACCAGCCCCTACAAAACCACAGCCATTTTCCACCCAATCCCCCATCCAAGGACATCGTGCGCCTCGAAGTCCTCGGCCACCCCGCCTGCCGCACCCACGACCCCGGCCCCCATCACCCGGAGCGACCCGCCCGCTACGATGCGGTCCTCGAAGGCATCCAAACCCTCCCCTCCGACGCCCTCCACATCGCTGACGCGAAACCCGCAACAGAGGCCGCCATCGCCCGCGCCCACGACTCCGCCCACTTCGACCGCATCCGCGAAGCCTGCGCCGCCGGCACCCAGATTGACCCCGACACCTACGCAGGCCCCGCCTCGTGGGATGCGGCCCTCCACGCAGCAGGCGCCGCCGTGCAGGCCGCCGTCTTCGCCCGCGGGGGCATCCCCGCGTTCGCCATCGGCCGCCCGCCCGGCCACCACGCGACCCCGACACGCGCCATGGGATTCTGCCTCTTCAACAACATCGCGATCGCCGCCGAACATCTCGTCCGCGCCCACGGCGACCGCATCGCCATCGTGGACGTGGACGTGCACCACGGGAACGGGACGCAGGACGCGTTCTATCAACGGGGCGATGTCCTCTACGTGAGCACGCACCAGTCGCCGCTTTACCCGGGCACCGGCCACGCGGAAGAGATCGGCGCGGGCGACGGCGAAGGCATGAACGTGAACTTCCCCATGCCCGCCGGGACCGGACACGACGGCTTCATCGAAATCCTGGAGAACGGGATCGCGCCCGTCGTCGACGCCTTCGGCCCCAAGGCCATCCTCGTCTCCATGGGATTCGACGCCCACACCCGCGACCCCCTCGGCGGATGCCACTTCACGGCGCGCACGTACCACGCGGT
>JBFILE010000020.1:0-20491 GCA_041599855.1 Thermoplasmatota archaeon | reverse complement strand
GCAACGTCTTCACCAGCTTGGCGGTTGCCGGGCCCGGCGAGTACGTGTTCGCGTGGAGCGAGCGGGTGGACGGCGGCGCCCGCGTCGCCATCGCCACCACCGTGGACGGCGGCGAAACCTGGAGCGCGCCGACAATTCTCAGCACGGTGAACCGGACCGCCGTCTTCCCGTGGGTGGACGCGAACCCGGACGGGATCGTCGGCGTCGTGTGGTACGAGGCGAACGACTGGGGCGAAGCGGCGGAACTGGACAGCGACTGGCACGCCGTGCATGCGAGCCTCCGCCTCGACCCCGTGGGCGGCACCGTCAGCGACGCTGCCGTCGTCACCCTGTCCGAAGGGCCCGTCCACCAGGGCGCCATCTGCACGAGTGGCCTCGGGTGTGTCCTGTCGGGCCGCGGCGAGGACCGGCGACTCCTCGACTTCTTCGAGGTCGACGTGGATGCCGCCGGTCGCAGCCACGTCACGTGGACAAGCACCATGACGGACGTGCCCACCATCTGGTACGGGCAGGTCGCAAGGGACGGCGTCGACGCGCGCGAGGTCTGATCCCCATGCGCGCGGTCACCACCCTCCTCCTAATCATGGGCGTGGTCGCAAGCGGGTGCCTCGCGCCGCCCCCGGGCGACGACCTCGAGGGGGCCACGTCACCCGGACCGGGACCCGCGACGGGTCTCGTGGAACGGATGATCCACACCTCGGGCGGCACCATGCTCCCGCCGTCCGCTGCCATCCTCGACAATCTCACGTGGCGCATCGCCGCCACCGGCCACCATCGCGGGGAACCGACGGTCGGCGTCACCTCGGACGGGACGATCTTCATGCCCGCGGGTGCGAGCGTCGTCGGCGGCAGCGGGCGCGTCATCCGGTCCACCGACAACGGTCGCTCGTGGACGGATGTCACGGACCCCCTGCTCGGGCCGAAGGCGGACCTGGATCCCTGGGTGTTCGTGGATGCCGCGACGGACCGGGTGTTCCACGGCCCCCTGTACGTGGCATGCACGTGGCTGTCCTTCAGCGACGACAACGGGGAAACCTGGCTTGCGAACCCGGTTGCCGGTTGCGGGACGCCGGGCCACGACCACCAGAAGATCACCGCAGGTCCGCCCGCGGAAGGGACCCGGACCAACGGGTACGCGAGTGTGCTCTATTACGCGTACAACAGTTTCCGCGGGGAAGGCACGGTCATGCTCCGATCCCTCGATGGCGGCATGACGTTCGGGGATGAGCGGGTGATCCATCCGCAGGACGCGTGCATGGGCGGCCTCAACGGGCCCATCACCGTGGCCACGGACGGCACCGTGTACGTGCCCAAGCAGGTGTGCGACACGGTCCATGTCCTGATGTCCCGGGACTCCGGCCTCACATGGGACATGCTCACCGTGCCCGGCGCCGCGACCGGAAACCGGTTCCACAGCCCGATGATCGCGACCGACTCGGACCTGAATGCGTACCTCACGTACAACGGGAAGGACGGGCAGATGTATTTCGCGCGCGCGGCCGCGGCCGCCGCGGCTGATTCCATGACCGGATTCACCGAGCCCGTGCGCGTGAGCCCACCCGGCACCACCCTCGCCCACATGAGCGTGATTGCAGCGGGCGCTCCCGGACGCGTCGCCATCGCCTACCTCGCGACGGATGAGCCGGGCGCTGCCGGCATGGCTCCGAATGATGCTCCCGCCACCACACGGTGGCACCTCATGGTGAGCATGACCGGGAACGCCCTCGACGATGCGCCCACATGGGTCACAGTGCGCGCCACGCCGGAGGACGACCCGGTGCAGATCGGCCGCATCTGGCAGGGCGGCGGCACGGAGCCGAAGCGGAACCTTCGCGACTTCATCGGCATCGACGAGCGGGACGGGCGCGTGTACGTGGCATTTGCCGACGGGTGCACGGGCGGATGCACGACGAGCGAGGCGAGCGTGGACAACGAGGTGAGCCTCTTCATTCTGGAGACGGGGCCGAGCCTCGGCGGAGCCGAGTGGTTGAGGCGACTCGCCTGACGCGTCCCCCGGCACCACCGGCACGTCGCCGGGCAGGTGCTCCACAACGGGCCGCATCCTCACCAGCACTCGGCTGCGCATTCCGCCGCTGTCGGCCGTCTCCGGTGTTCTGCGGGGTCACTCCCGGACGGCTTCCACGTCGATCGTGAGATCGAGTTCCGGGGACACGACCACGCCGCCGTCGGGAACGGCATCCTGCCACGCGACCCCGAAATCAAAGCGGTTGATGCGGGCGGTGGCCACGAAACCTGCGCGCATCTTCGGGCCGTGATCGACGCCGTCCTCCCACCATGGAGTCTGCCATCGGCCCAGATACCGCACCTCCAGCGGTACCGCCCGGCTTGTGCCCCGGATGGTCAGGTTCCCATCCACGCGGAACTCGGTCTCAGTCGCCGGCGTGACCTCATCACCGTCATACGTGATCAGCGGGTGATGCTCCACGTCAAGAAAGTCCGCACTCTTCAGATGCGCATCCCGTTGCGGCTGCCCGGTGTCGAGCTTGCGGGCGTCCAGCACAGCATGCACGCGTCCCTTCCTCGGTTCCGCCGGATCCCAATCCAGGGTCCCGTGAACGTCCGGAATCTTTCCGCGGACGTACGTGACCATCATGTGCCGCGCAGAGAAGACCCCACTCGTGTGCCCGGGCTCGAAGGACCATGTTGCCATGACCTCCTGTGGGCGCTCCTCATGCGTACCTTGTTGTACAAGGGTACACAAGGCGTCTCACTCAAGGAAGAACCGGGTGAGGGATGCCGCGACCTCATCCGGGCGCTCCTCCTGCACGAAATGTCCCGCATCGAGGAGGTCGTGGGTGGCCTGCGGGATGTCCTTCGAGAACGCCTTGACATTCCCTTCCGTGAGGATCGGATCCTTGCGGCCCCAGATCAGGTGGGTGGGCCCCTTCCACTGGGTCTTCAGGCGGTGGCGCACACCTTTGATCTCCTTGACGCTTCGAGGCATGCGTCCGTAGACCCGGGAGAGCGCGTACTTGCCTTCCGGGGTGCTCGTCACCTCCACGTAGTGGTCGAGGGCGGCATCGCTCATGCCGGGACTCGCACGCTTCAGGATCTTGCGCAGACGCTGGGGGCCACCGAACCGCATGAGGAGGGGGCCGAGGATGGGGATGGCCTGGAGGACCGCGATCTTCGGCGGATGCCAGTGGCGCGGATACAGGGTCGTATTCAGGATGGCGAGCCGGTCGACGCGGGTCGGGCTCCGGCTCAACCAGTCGAGGAGGATGGGTCCGGACAGGTCGTGGACCACGAGGCCGTGGATGCGCTTCACGCCCAGCTTCACGAGCAACGCGCCAAAGAGGCGCTCGTACTTGCCGTACGTGTAGGGATACTTCTCCGGCTTCTCGGATCGGCCGAATCCGGGCCAGTCGAAGGCGATGACATCGAAGTGCTTCGCAAGTTCCGGGATCACATTCCGGTACAGGTCACTGGACGTGGGGATGCCATGCCCGAGCACGATGGTCGGTCCCGACCCTGAGCGATGGACGAAGACATCCACCCCGTCGGCTTCCACGATTTCTCCGTCCAACGGAGTGATGGCCACACGGGGCCATGGAGTCGAGGGATTAATCGTCTTCGCTTGGGGTCATCGAAAATGCCGGGGCGGGAACGGTGCGGGCCCCACGTTCCGCGCCCTCGCAGTGGGGGGCCGGGCGGGGGCGGTCGCGGCACACGGCAGCTCGCCTTTGCAAGCCGCGGCGTGCGTGGCGCATGGCCCTCGCGATGCCGGACCCTGCGCGCCCTCACTCCCGTCCCGGCCACCCGCGGAGGGTGAGCCCGACCCACGCCGCGGCAAGGCGCTCCTCCCCACCGATCGAATCCGCGCGCGCCTGTGCATCCGCCCACATGTACGTCCACCAGCGATGGACGTTCTCACCGAACGCGGGCGGCGGCGGGCGGCTTCCGCCACTCGCGCTCCGGGGCTTCGCAAGGGGCGCGTCCGCACCCGGGCACGGGTCCGCGTACTGCCAGCCGCCGAAGGCGACGGCGCAATCCGCCTCCGTGCGGAACACGACCCACCCACCCCCGGTGGACGGGGAATGGACGGGCACGGCCCACATGGTCTTCCCGCTCCCATCGAAGTCGCCGATGATGGGGCCACGGCTGATCTGCCGACCGGGGCCCACGGTCGCGTGGCCCTTCTTCTCGCCCGTTGCGGCATCGAGGAACCAGATGCCGTCGCCACCCGGTCCATACCCGATGGCGAACACCTCGAACCGGCCATCGCCGTCGATGTCCGCGAGCCCGAGGTCATCGTTCGACCAGCTGTTGTCGACCTCGGTGCGCCAGAGTTCGGCGCCGTCGTGACGGTACGCGAACACGTTCGCAAGGCCGGTCTTCTGCCACGTCCCGGGCTTGTGGCCCATGGTGTTCCAGTCCTGCGCGATGATCTCCAGTTTCCCGTCGCCCGTGACGTCGTACAGGATGGGGTGCGTGTAGCTCAACGGGTTCCCCCAATGGGGCTGGGACTTCCACTTCAGGCGCCCGTCGTGGTGGAGGACGAACAGGGTGAAGTTGTTCATCCACAGGTTCTCGGGCTCCGCGTGGTCCGCGTGCCGCGCCATGAATACAATCTCCTTCTTGCCGTCGCCGTCAAGGTCGGCGGCGCTGCCGGCCACCGGGATCGATCCGGGCCACACGTGGGACCCGCCCCAGAACGTCCACTTGTGCTCCCCCGAGGACGCGTCGTACGCACGCACGCCGCCGCCGTCGTCGAAGAAGATCACCTCCGGCTTCCCGTCGCCCCAGAGGTCCGCCACGGTGGCGCCGCCGTTCCCGCCCCACTCATCCTTGGACCAGCGGACCTCGCCGTCGTAGTTGAAGGCGTACAGGCCCTTGTCCTCGGTCTGGGCGAAGATCTCCATCCGGCCGTCGCCGTCCACGTCCTCCACCCAGGGGCCACCGTCGGCCGCCGCCTCCCAGCCATCGTAGTCGTCCATGCGATGGCACCACACCTTCCGGAACTCGAAGGATTCCCGGGTGCTGTTCTCCGGGACGAACGTGTGGACGCACACGTGCGCCGCGCTCGTGACCGAGATGATCTCAAGGATGCCGTTTCCATCCACGTCGGCGACCGCGATGTCGTTGATGGGGCGGACGTCCCAGTTCCCGGGATAGTCGGGCCGGAACTCGGCCACGACGCGGCCATCCCGCACGGACATGACGTACACGTACTGGTTGTCGTTGTGGGCGACGATCTCGACCCAGCCGTCGCCGTCGAAATCGGCGACCGCGGCGGCGGGAGTGTCGAACGCCTTCATGCGGACCTGCGCACCGTCTTCACTTGCGATCTCAAGGAGCCGCTCCGAGCCGCCGGCGACAGCCGGGGCCACAAGCAGGAGGGCGATCACGACCACGGGCACGACGCGGCGCATACGGGACCGCCGGAAAGGAGCCAACGACAACATGGCCAAGGACCAGTCCTCATTCCCGGCGCCCCGACCCATAAGCGGCGTATGGTACAGGAGTCCGTTCGGTCGCCACGGGTCCCAAGTGATGGGTACACCCCCCGGAACATGGGCCCGGGCGAACGCCCACCCGACCAGCCGTTCCGCACCCGACCCCACCGGCGGCCCGGGAACGGTCGGGATGCGAGCCCGAGGACCTGCGCGCAGCGCGGCGGCTCATGCGGGGCGAACCCGCGGAGGCCATCCCTCCCGGGAACCCCTTTTATCCCTCCTCCCCCGTGCACGCCCGCTCATCATGCCCGAGTTCCATTACGTGACCCTTCGCACCCATGTTCACGCGACGGAGGACCCGGAGCGCGTGCTCCACGCCTTCCGGAACGTGATCGGGGACCCGGAGGCCGAAGTGACGGAAGTGAAACTCACCGGGCATCACGGGAACCCCATCGTCCGCCTCGAACACGAGATCAAGCGGAAGAAGGACGTGGACCGGTTCTTCCAGCACCTCGCCGGGACGCCGGGGATCGCTGAACTGTTCCTCCGGCAGCGGGATGCGCGCCTCGACGCCCACGGCATCTTCTACGCGCGCTTCGCCAAGCAGGACGCGCATGACGGGCGCCTTGTCATCGCCTTCGACGAGGACACCATCCAGATCCGCGCCAAGGTCCGCGCCTACCCGTCCAAGCGCGAGATTGCGATGGCGCAGCTCGAGGAGTTCCTCGAAGGGCTCGTACGGACCACGGAAACGGACGCGGCCCGCCCGCAAGAGGACCCGGATTCCCCGGCGTAGAAAATGCAGCCTCGCCGGCCTGCCGACCTGCCGCAGGCGAGGCCTCGTCGCAAGGAATAGCATTATAACCGGCCCCGGGGATCGAGCCACGCCCCCTCGCTTTTAAGGGATTGGTGCGCGCGATGGTTGACGTTGTTGAAGAGATCACGGGCGGGCGGAAGATCCGGAAGGAATACGAAGACGGGGAACTCGTCCGGGTCACGGTCGAACCCTTGTCCGAGCCGGGTCCGGTCGAATCCGCGCCGAGTGCCGCCCGGTCCACGCCCACGCCGAAACGGAAGGAGCCCCGACCGTCGAAGGCCGCTGCCGCCGAGCGCGCGCCGAAACGCGAGTCCTCCAAGGGCCCGACATTCCTGGGGCGATTCCGCCGCAGTGCCGTAGCGTCGGATGATACCGCTGAGGCCCCGGAGCCGACGGCGCCCGTCGCGGCCGCCGATTCCACCGATTCCCCAGATTCCCCCTATTCCCCACCGCCCGTCGACGCCTCGGCCGACTGGGCCACCGACGACGCGCCCGAAGCCGACACGACCCCGGATGCGGATGCGCCCACCACATCCGAGCCACCGGCGGTTGCCGAGGTCGAGGACGTCGTCGAGGACTCCCCTGCCGATGCGGAACCGGTCCGCACATCCG
Organism: Thermoplasmatota archaeon; assembly: GCA_041599855.1. Classification (GTDB taxonomy): domain Archaea; phylum Thermoplasmatota; class SW-10-69-26; order JACQPN01; family JAJPHT01; genus JBFILE01. Next base: position 13,645 of record JBFILE010000020.1, on the reverse strand, counting down.
GGCTCCTCGACCGCCTGCGCCGACGCCGCGAAGCCATCGAAGAGGACCTCGTCAAGGAGACGCCGGACGTGGCCGCGCCCGCGGCCGACGAAGCCCCCGCCGACGCCATGGCCGATCCGCCGGAGGGCGAAGACGACCCGGAGCCGGAACCGGAGCCCGTCCCCGCACCCGGCCTCCTTGATCGCCTGCGCCGGCGCCGCGAGGCCATCGAAGCCGACGAGGTCGAGGACGTTCCCTCCGAACCCCTGGCCTCCGAACCGATCCTTGTCGCAGATGAGCCCGAATGGATCGAGGACCCCGAGGAAGCGCCCGCCGCCCTCGTTGTGGACGCCGTCGATGACGACGCGGATGATGACGCGCCGTGGGATGCCGAGCCCCCGGTCGCCGTCGAGGACCCTGAGGTCGAGGGGATCGACGCGACCGCGGTTTCCGCGGACGAGGAGGTCTCGGCCGAGCCCGCGTCGACCCGCGTCGAGGACGTCCCCGAATCCGTGCCCCTCATGGCTCACGCGGCGGACGAGGTCGAGGCCGACTTCACCGCCGACGTCGAGGAATCAACGGACGATATCGAGGAGGTCCATGACGATACATGGGCCGCCGAAGCCGACGAACCGGTTGCCCCTCCGCCGGCCGACGCGGAGGACATGCCCACGTTCATCATGGACGATGCCGGACCCGACGACTGGTCCCCTGCACCCGAGCCGGAAGCCGCCATGGCAGCGGACCCGGAGGACGAACCAGAACCCTCCGGACCCCGGGGCGGGTTCCTCGGCCGATTCCGACGGGCCAAGGCCGGGGACGACGACGAGATGGCAACCACGGCGGACGATCCTTCGCTCGGATCCGCGGACGACGGGGATGCGGAACGGACGGAGCAGGACATGCCCGCCTCCGCCTCGGTCCGGTCCCGATTCGCATTCCTGAAGCGCAGCCGGAAGGAGGAAGAGGCAACTCCCCCGCTCGACGATGACACGTCCGACGCGGCGGACCCCGCCCCCGCGGAAGTGGAGGCCGAACCACCGGCCCCCCGGACCGGGATCCTCGGTCGGTTCACCCGCCGGTCGGCAACTCAGTCCGGCGCCGCCATTGACGCCGTCGACGAGGAAACGCCGGACGAAGACGCATCCGAGGAACCGGAGGCGTCCGCCGAGCCCGGAACCACGAAGCGATTCGGGTTCCTGAGGCGAGGGCGTTCGACGACCGCGGACGCGGAGACCGCGGCGCCGGAAGACCCCGAGGCCGAACCCGCGGTTGCCGCAGCGGACGCCACGATTGCGGACGAGCCGGCGAAGGCCAGCCGCTTCGCACGCTTCCTCCGGAAGGGCAAGGGATCCGAGGCGGCAGAGGAAGTCGGACCGTCCGACCCGGCACCGACCGGGGAGGATGCGCCGGCAGCAGACGCCGGCGGCCGGAAGCGGTTCGTGTTCTTCGGACGCCGCAAGGCCCCGGCCCCATCCGAGGTCATCGACGGCACCGACGCGCCGTCCGAGGAAGTCATCACCGCAGTGGCCGACGGCCCCGGTGAGGACGAAGTCGAAGTGCCCGTGGAAGCGCCGCTTGTGGCCGAGGTGCCCGACCCGGAACCCGAAGCCGTCGAGGTTCCTGCCGAGGAACCGGTCGACAGGCCCATGGTCGACGAACCGGTCGAAGCGGTCATCGCCGAGGATGTCCCCGAGCCTGCGCTCGCCGAGGAACCGATTGCCATCGACGCCGATGATGTCCCCGAGCCCGAATCGGACGCGGATTCCCCGGCATCCTGGGCCGCCATCGAGGACGATGATTCCGGGACGTGGACCGAATCCCACGCGGATGTCGAGGCCGTCGAACCGGAACCCATGGAAGCCGAGGCGGACGAAGTCCCGATCCCGGCTGCCGCCCCCATGTGGGAGGATGAAGGGGAGGATGCGCCCGAAGTCGCGGCAACCGAAGCCGACGTTCCGGACGCCGAGGACGAAGTCGCGGACACCGTGCAGGTTCCCGTCCAGGAAACGGTCCACGCTCCGGTCGCCGAGGCCCCCATGATGGCCGCCGGCACCCCGGCATCCGCGCACTCGGGACGAAACATCACGATTCCGGCCGACCTCGACCGCCGTGTGGACCGGGTCCTTGCCACGTACGCAGCCCGCCGCCCCGCCATGAGTCCCGCGTACACGGAGCTGGCGTCCCGCGTGGACGCCATCACCCGGGACCAGGAAGATGGCGAACTTGCCCGCAGGGTGGATGACGCCATCGACCGCGCCCACGCCGAAAAGGACGCGGCGCCGGCGCCCGACGCCACCCGGATCCCCGTGGAACCCCGCATGCCGGCGCTGCCGTCGCCCCCGGAACCCTTGGACGCGAAACCGCCGCGCACCGATGTGCCCCGGCCGAGCGATGGGGAGCCCGTCGTGCCGCGCAATGCGGAGGCCGCATCCGCGGCGGACGCCGCACCGGATGCGGACGCGTTCGCCAAGGTACGGGGGCTCCCTGGACCGATCGCGGCCCTCCTCCCCCAGGCCGGCATCTCCTCCGTAGACGCGCTCGCAGCGGCGGATCCCGCAGCCCTCGCGAAGGCCCTCGAGGCAGCGGCAAAAGCCGGCGGCGATGCGACGCGCCGGGTCTCCGAGGCCCATGCGTGGGGCTGGGTCCGTGCCGCGAAGAAGCAGGCGTCCGGCAAGAAATAGGGGAAAAGGGAGGGGAACAGGGCGGGAAGGTCGCAGGGCGGCAGAAGTGGCCCTGCACCGCCCCCCGGCCACAAACCACCCCACCCACCCCTCGCACCCGCACCTTCCGCCACGTTGGCATCCCCCACATCCCCCCCTCGCATGGCCGCACTCCCGCGACCGCCGGCCCAGCGAGTCCTCCGCGATCGCCGGGTCGATGAATGACCCCGGCAGCCCGCCCTCAGGCGTCGCGGATCCGCTTCGCGAGAGGCCCGAAGGAATCCTTCGGGAGGTCCGGCCGCTTCGCCATGATGGCGTGGATGGGGCCGCCGCCATCCCCGACATTCCGCGGCACCACATGCACGTGGACGTGCGGCACCTCCTGCCCCGCCGCCGGGCCGTTGTTCACGGCAAGGGTCGTTGCGGGGGCGCCGAGGGCGCGGCGCACGCGGCCGGAAACGTCCGCGACGGTGCGCCAGAGTGCGTCGCGCGCCGCGTCCCCCATGTCCTCCAGCTCCCTTGCATGCACCTTCGGGATCACGAGGGTGTGCCCTTCGGCAAGGGGCGTGATGTCGAGGAATGCGAGGGTGTGATCGTCCTCGTGCACGGTGGTGGCCGGAATCTCGCCCCGCGCAATGCGGCAGAAGATGCACGCGTCCATGGCCGGGGCCAACGGGAATGCGCCGCATCAGTGTATCGCCCGGGGGCGACCCCGCGGCCGGGGTCCTTGGCGGGAGGTCGCGTGAAGCTGTGGGCGAGGCGGCCGGCCAATGGCCCGTGCCCCGGGACTGAGGCCTGGGGTTCGAAGACTAGAAATAGAGGATGTACAATCATGGGGGTGCGCGACCGGTCCGGAGCGGGCGGGGAGCGCGACCGTAACCACGGGTGTAGTGTAGTCTGGTTATCACATGGCGTTGCCAACGCTATAACTCGGGTTCGAATCCCGACACCCGTATGCCTCCGCGGACCGTTTTTCCCGCGGGTGAATCCTGATCCCCCAGCGCGGGCCCTTGCGGGCGAGGGCGCTGTTCCTTTTGCACCCCACCCTGTCGAGGCACGGTGGTTGCCGCACGGGTGTTCCCGCGCGGCCTCGCGGGCGTGGCGCGCACGCGGGTCGGGCTGGCGTTCGGGGGTCACGTGATCCCGGGAACGTGGGCCGGGGCACATGGGACCCCACCCGTCCGGCACGTTTGGAACGGGTGGGACCCCACCCGTATTCCGCCGACTTCCGGATGTCACGTGAACTCCGGAACCCAGGCCATCACACCTGGGACCCCACCCGTCCGGCACGTTTGGAACGGGTGGGACCCCACCTGCCGGCGCCCGCGTTCCCTGCTTCACGTGACCCCGGCAACCCCCTCCCCGCCACCAGGACGCCCCGGCACGACCCCCACACGCCTCCCGCCCCACGATTCAAAGATGCGACCATCAACCGTTTAATGCGTCAAGCCCATCCCCTTGCCGGAGCGGAGGCCATGCCATCCCGATCGATCCCCATCATCCTGCTTGTTTTCGGCATCCTCGCCGCCCCGGCAGCGGCGCTCGGAGTCCCGACCCTCAACGCTGTGACCCCCCCGGTTTCACTTGAGGTGGCCGAAGTCTCGTCCTTCGTTCTGTCGCTTCCCGGTAGCGCATCGAAAGCGGCCACGTCGTCGTCCTCCAGCGCGGCAGACACAGCACCCGTATCGACACGCCATGCGCCATCCTCCCACGCCAGCGAGCCGGCGCCGCCCGCCGATGATCCGCCCGCTGCGGAACCGGAGGCCGAGGAGGCTCCGGAGGGCGAAAAGGCGGCACCCGCCAATGACGAGCGGGAGGAGCCCCTCCCACCCGCACCGCTCGTGGTTCCGGCGCACGTCACCTCCGCCATTCCGCTTCTGGATGATGTCGTCACACTGGTCGATCGCGCCCTCGATTCGACATCTGCCATGGCGCGGCGCGCCCTTGGCCTCGGCGCGGGCCTCACCGATGCCGGGTCCGCCGGGTCGGGGAGCCCCGAATCCGGCCCGTTCCGGGCAGCCGCCGAAGCCGTCGCCGACGCGCCGGCCTCCTCCATCTCCCTCGCCCTCGGTGCCGTGGGGCTCGCCGTCATCGCGGGCGCCTCGGCCTGGTCCGGGTCGCTTTCCTCGTGGTCCCTTCGCCTGCGCCGCCTCGGCATCCTCGCGCTCGCGCCCCTGTACACGCGCCTGCGTCCGGGAGCCGCCCTCGACCATGAGGGTCGCGAGCGCATCTTCGCCATCGTCCGGTCCCGCCCGGGAATCAGCCTTGCCGGCGTCACGGAGGAGGCGGGCGTGAGCCGCACGGCCGTGGTCCATCACCTGCGCGTCCTTGAACGCGAAGGCCTTGCCGTGAGCCGCCGCGAGGGTCGCACGCGCCACTACTTCCAGAACGGGGGCGCCGAGCGTCCCGACCTGAAGCTGTTCTCCGTCCTTGAGAACGAGCGCACGCGGGAAATCGCCGGCGTCATCGCCTCGTCGCCGGGCCTCGATCAGACCGCCATCTGCACGGCGTCCGGCATGACGCCGAGCCTTGCCCATTTCCACTTGAAGAAACTCGTGGAGGCGGACGTTGTGACGCGCGTCCGTGATGGTCGCCGCGTCCGGTATGCGCCGGGACCGGCCCTCCCGAAGGTGCGGCATCTCGGGATGGTGTGAGCCCGTTGCCGCGGGTGCGGGCCCGGTTGGCCATGGTGGCGGGTCGGGCCACAGCCGGGGGCCTGCCACGGCGATCCCGTCAGGACGGCCGATTCGATCGTTCGTACGCGAGCATGTGGGCAAGCACGTCGCGGAGGTCCTTTCCCTCCACCACCTGCGCGGCGCCGTCGCGGACCTTCTGATCGAACGGATTCACGGCGACGGAGTGCCCGACTTCACGGAACATGCCGACGTCATATTCGCTGTTCCCGACGGCGGAGGTCCGTAACGCATCCACGTCGAGGACGCGAAGGATGTCACGGGTCGTGGTGGCCTTGTCGTTGATCTTCACGAACGTCAGGCCCTCACCCTTCAGGAATCCTTCCGGGTCGAGGCGGAGTCCGTTCGCCACGTAGAGGTCGATCCCGAGTTCGACGGCGACGCGTCGGGCGAGGATGTCGAGGCCGCCGCTCAGGATGCCGGTGGTGATGCCCATGTCGCGGATCGTGTCGACACATTCGCGGGCACCGGGCATGAGCGTCATCTCGCGCTTCAGGATCTCGTCGATCTCCTCCACGTGGATGCGGTGGTCGCCGGCACGCCAGAGTTCGATGTCGCTGCGCACGAATTCCTCGTCGGTGATCTCGCCGCGGGAGTACCGCTGCCAGTTCGTGTCGTTCGTGACACCGAAGTGATGGTGCACCATCTCCCAGCTCGACACGCCGTCCACGAGGGTTCCGTCCATGTCGAACAGAACCAGGTCGAGGCCGCGCGCCGGGTCCTTGTGCACGTCGAGGAGGGGCGCGTGATGGTGGGTGGAGATGATCTGGAGCCAGCCGTCGACGAGGGCTTCGTGGTCCAGGTGCCGGGATCGGTGGGTGGGCGTCGGCATGGATGCGCCCCCATGGGAGCCGCCCGGATAAAGCGATGGTGAAAGCGGAGGAACGGGATTGGTGCCGTCTCGCCCCGGGGCGGGGCCGGGGGCCCGGAAGCCACGGCGGGTTGCGCTTGCGGGAGGAAAGAGCCGCGTGCGGGGGGTTCGACCGCATGAGGCGCGGTTGCGGACGGCTCGGGTGGAGGAGAAACCCTTAAACTGCCATGTTCCTGACTGGGGCGCGGAGAGTCGCGGTGACCCGACGTACCACGGCACAGGGAGATGGCGTTCGCCGCTCGATCCTCGTGAAGGCCCCGCCGGAAACGGTGTTCGAAGCCTTCCTGGATACGGAGAAGCTGAGCGATTGGTATTACGACTCGTCAGAGATCGATCTCCGAGCAGGCGGATTCCTCCGGTTCCAAGGGATCGAGGGGGAGGTCACCGCGGTCATCGATGAACTCGAGGTCCCGTCCCGACTCGTGATGACGTACCATGCACCATGGTGGGGTCAGGTCGAGTGGGAGATGGCCGCGACGAAGACGGGGACGCGGGTGAAGATCGCGCACACCGGGTTCGAGGGCCGCGAGGAATGGATCCAGCGATTCGCGTGGGGGTGGGAGGCCACCCTCAAGGGGTTGAAGGCCGTGTGCGAGGGCCGCCCCGTGAAACGGTGACGAACCCACGATCGCGGGGCGACCCGGCGCCCCCCGGCGGCGGGCCACCCGTTGCCTGTTCAATACGGCGGTGGGCCACCCACGTACTCGGGCTCGTCGCCGGCGGCCGTGTCCACGCCCGGCGCGCGCCCCTCCTTCTTCTTCTTCCACTCGCCCTTGATCTCCTGGCCGGTGTGCTTGACTTCGCCAGCGACGCGTTTCACCTTTTCCCTGGATTCCCGGATCTCGGATTCGGTGGCGTGGGCGATCTTCCGCGTGGTTTCGCCGGCCTTCTTGACAGCCTCCTTGGCCTGGTCCGGGATTCGTTCGTCGCGCATGGCCTGTGAGAATCCGGCGAGGGCGCCCGAGATGGCCTTCACGCCCTTCTCGACCACGCGTTTCGCTTCATTCTTCACTTCATGCGGGGACCCTCTCGCCCATGCCTCCTTGAACGTCCGCCCACTGGCGGTCGCCGGAGCGGGGTCCGTGGAGGGTTGGTCGGGGGGCGTTGCGCCGGTTGCGGGCTTCATCGGATAGGGGTTCATTTCTTCATCCATGCTGGTCATCCTCCTGACTGTTTGTTGATTCGCGCACGCGTGCATGCGTCATCCGGCATCCGTGGGTCGTCAGGTCCGTGGGATCACGCTCCGCCGCGTTCGCGGCCGAAGGTGCGCGACACCGGCCGCTTCACGTACGCGACCTCGTCCTTCATCTCGCGCTTCGTCTGCTGCATGCGTTCGCGGGCATCCGTGCGGCGCGACTGGGCGAGGAAGTAGGCCCCGGCTGCCAGGCCGACGAACACGAGGAATGCGAAGAACGTCCCGATGGGGTCGCCAAAGATCGACACAAGAGCGGCGCGGACCCATACGGCGAAGAAGATCACTGCCACGAGTCCGAGGACGGCTGCGCCGGCGACGAGGCCGATCGCCTGCTTCACGTGGGCCGACCAGTCGCTGAGGCCCCGTTTCATGTCGTCGATGATGTGCCGGGGCGCGGCCGTGGCGCGGACGCCGGTTTCCTTGACGGCGGACGCCTTTTCGCGGACGTCGTCACGCATGTCCTGTGCCCGATGCTTGACGTTGTCGTACCGCTCCCGCGTCCCTTGCCGCGTTGCGTCCACGCGGGTGCGCGCGGCGTCCGCCACGCCGGTCGCCGCATCGGCCACCGCGTGTCCGGCCCGCTGCAGCGTGGGATCGGCGGCGATGTCGCGGGTTTCCGCACCCACGGCATCGATGGTGTCCCGGACGTCGCGGACCGCGGCCTTGGTGCGGTCGCCAAGGTCTTCGTCCTCCAAGGCTTCCTGGAGTCCGCTGAGTGCGCCTTGGACAGCGGCCAGTGCGCGGCGCGCGGCATCCAGGCTTTCGCGGGCCGCGGCCTGCGGTCGGTCCTCATGCCGGAGATGATCGATCATTTCCCGGCGTCGTGCCTGCGCCTCGGGCGCGGCCGGGCCGGCGCCATGGGGCGGACCCGGCTCCGGAGCGGCTGCGTCATGGGGCGCCATGCGTCGTTGATCTTCAGGTTCCACGGTGTCTGGTCCCCCGTCGTCTGAGGCCCATTCCCGTGGGAAGCCGCCATCAACCTTCTCGCCGACGGTTCGGTGGTCAATCCGCGGGGCCATCGTCCGGCCGGGATACCGATGCCTTGGACACGGCCCCCGGCGTCCGCTTCAGGGGCCGGACCGGGACGCCGCCCCAGAATTCGCCGGCTGGGATGTCCTGGTTCACGAGGCTCATGCCGCTCACGATCGCACCCTCTCCGATGGTGACGCCCGGGAGGATTGTGGTGTTGGCACCGATCGACGCGCGCCGGGCGATGCGGACGGGACCTTTCCGCCACTCGTCGTACAGGTACTCGTGGCAGAGGACCGTGGAATTGTACCCGACGACGGCGTCCGCCTCGATCTCGATGAGTTCCGGGAAGAAGATGTCGAGGGTCACTTCGAGGCCGACGGCTGCGTGGCGATGAACGCGCGCACCCATGCGCCGGTACAACCAGTTCTTCACGGGGAATGACGGCATGACGCGCGCGAGGGCCATGAGGACGTAGTTCAGGCTCGTGCGAAGGAATCCTGCGTGGCGCGACCAGTACCACAGGCTCGACCGCGGCCCGTCGCGGGCGCCCGCGGTGAGCCGGTCACGCCGGGCGCGCGTTCCGGCACTCATGACGATGCCTCCCCGCCGGCCGGGCCCGGATGTCCACCGTTGCCCGCATTGCCGCGATCGCCCGCATCACTGTCCTTGCTCCGGCCCTTGCCGCCACGGGTCGGGCGCGTCACCTGGTATTCGGTGCGGAAGAACGTGTGGATCTCCCGCGCGAGTTTGCGCCCGACGCCTTGGACTTCCATGAGGTCATCCTCTCCCGCGTCCGCGATGGCCTTCAACGTGTTGAAGTGGGTGAGGAGCCGGTCGGAGAGGACTGCGCTCACGTGGGGGAGGCCCTCCACGAGGAAACGGAGGCGTTCCTCCCGGGTCTTGGCTCCCTTGTCGGCACGCGCCGCAACCGGCCGGTTCGCGTCCCGCTGTTCCCGCGCGGCGATGGCGGCAAGGAGGCGCGCGGTCTCCTCGGGGCTGTTCGTCATGAGGATCGGGGTCCGGAAGTCGGTGGCGATGCTGGCCAGGCTCCCGTAGATGGAGGCCGAGTTCGCGCGCGTTGCCTCCCCTGGGCTTCCGCCCTCGACCACGAGCAGGGGCACGGAGTAGTTGGACCGGAGCTCCTTCACCTGGGTGAAGAGTCGACCGTCGAAAAGGGATTTCGTGTAATCCGCCACGTCCTTCCGTTCGACCGCGACCCGATCCGACAGGATGTAGTCGCCCACCGCGAGGCTCTTCGGTTCCACGATGATGCCCATGCGGGCGAGTTCGCGGACGACTCCGCTTGCGAATTCCCGGGAATCGCAAATGATTGTCAGGCCCTTGCCGCTCCCGGGTCCGCTGGGGGCTGCGCCCGCGACGACCCCCTGTCCCGACGCTGCACCGGCCTGTGCCTCGCCCGCATCCTCCCGGGGCGCCTCCGTTTCGGGGAACGCATCGAGGGTGGCTTCCTTCCCGGAGTATGCGCCGGCCCGCGACTGGAACCATGTGGCGCCCTCGTTCGTGCGCTCGCTCGCGTTCACCGCGCTGAAGTGCGATTTCAAGGATTCGATCTCGGTGCGCATGCGGCGTTCCTTGCCGCGGCTTGCGAAGTTGTACACCTCATCGCGCGTCCCCTTGGTGATGAGGACGATGACGCGGCCGGCGTGCTTGCGGCCGGTGCGCCCCCGCCGCTGGATGGTGCGGATCTCGCTTGCGACCGGCTCGTAGAAGATGACGAGATCCGTGGACGGGATGTCGAGGCCTTCCTCGGCCACGCTCGTGGCAATGAGCACGTTGTGGAGACCCTGCTTGAATTCCTCGACGATGGCAACCTGTTGCTTCTGGCTGAGGCCCTTGTCGGTGGCGCTGCGGGTCGCCTGCCCGACGAAGCGCTTGGGTCGGAGTCCGTCCACCTTCGCGAGTTCCCGTTCCAGGAGTTCCGCCGTGTCCCGGTAGTTCGTGAACACGATGACGCGGGATTCGGGGCGCGCCGCGAATTCCTGCCGGAGGAGGACGGCGACCTTCCGGAGTTTCGGGTGTTCCACGTTCGTACGCTCGGCAAGGTCGAGCGCGTGTTGGAACCGATGGTCCGCAAGGAGGGCCCGGGCGGCCTTGGACTCATCGTCCCTGAGCCGTTCCACATATGTCTGGAATGCGGCAAGGCCCTGGGTCTCGACAAGTTCGAGGGCATGGGCGAGCTTCAACGCACCCGCCTGGAGACTGAGGGCCGCATACGTGGCACTCGAATCGCCGCCTTGGCGAAGCTTCGCCTGAAGGCGGGCCTGGCACGCGAGAAGTTCCTTGCGGCTCGCGTACGGCCCCTTGTACACGTCGAATGCCCGCAGGTCCCGGATGTGTTCCTCGAGGAGTGTCTTCACGATGTCCGCGGGTTTGCGCAGGCTCTCGGGAACCGTCACCTGGATCGGCTCCACCTTCACGTCCTGCACGTACTTCTCCACGTCGGAGTCGTACTCGTTGCGGGCTTCCACGCCTTCCACGAAGAGGCGCTCGCACACTTCGCGGATCTTGTCCGCCTTCGCCCCGGGGCTCGCGGTCATGGCGAGGGTGAGGCCGGTGGCGCGGTCCTCCCGGTAGCGCTCGGCGATGAACCCGTACGCGTAGTTCCCCACGGCCCGGTGGGACTCGTCGAACACGACGCATGTCACGTCCTTCAGGTCGATGCGTCCCGCGATGAGGTCGTTCTGGATGACCTGCGGCGTGGAGCAGATGACGTTCGAGGTCCGCCAATCGATCTCGCGATCCGCAGGGGACGTCTCCCCCGTGAACACGGTGATCGGCGGGTGCAGGAACGTGTCGCCGAGGAACGCCGCGTGCTGCTCGACGAGGGGCTTCGTCGGGGCAAGGAAGAGGACCTTGCCGGGTTGCTCGGTGACCCGCGCGGCCATGACGAGAAGGGCGATCACGGTCTTCCCGAGACCGGTCGGAATGATGACGAGCGTGTTCCGCTTGGTGCACTCCACCGCGACGGAAACCTGGTAATCGCGACGGAGCACCTTGCCGGGGACGATCAACGGGTGCTCCACGAAGGACAATGGGCCTGCGATGACCCACCCCGGTTTTAAGCGCTTCCGAGAGGTCACAGGAAGTGCTGGCACGGGAAGGGGTGGGGACCGTGGGGGCTCTCTGCTGCAGGCACCGCCCGGCCCCGCGGGCGCAGGCACCGCCTCTGCGGGGTCGTACGCGTCTGCGACGCGGCCGGCACCCGCACTGCCGTGGCCCCATTATATAGCCGGACTCCGATCGCGCCCCGTGACGAGGGGGCACGCCGCAACCGGGGCCGCCGCACCTGCCGGATACCGGGCGTCCGCCTCATCCGGCGCGGCGGCGCATGGGCCAGTGCCGGCCCGATCCCGTGTCGCCTTCGCGGTTGCTGCCATCCTTCTCTTGTCGACCCTTCTGGCCCCCGCCGTCCACGGCCAGCCTTCCTGCGCCGCGCCGCAGGTCGCCCTCGACCCGGCCGCCCTCGACCTTGGCGAAGGGGAATCTCGCCCCATCCGCGTCCACGTCCTGAACGTGGCCGGAACTCCCGCCTCCGCGGCCATCACCCTCACCGCGCCCAGCGGCTGGAGCGCGGTTGCGGATGCCGGCCGCAAACCCGTGGAACCGACCGGCGGCGGCGCCTCCATCGTGTTCGACGTGAGCGTCACGGCCCCGTCCCGCGGTACGGGCGTGGCGTCCGGGGACCTCGCCATCGTCATCACCCTCACGTGCCTTCCCGACGACGGTTCCGGGTCATCGGATACGCGGGTCGATACTGGTGTCCCGGTGAGCCTCGCCGCCGGCCCCGGCCCGTGGTTGCTCATCCTCGCAGCCGGCCTCGTGGCCGCGGGCGGCATCGGCACCTTCGTGGCCCTGCGGCGGCACCGGGGGCCGTGGAGTGCGAGCGTGGGCCGGTCGAAACCGACCCGTCCCGGCGGCACCTCCGAGATTCCGTTGACGCTCCACAACCGCGGCACGGCGTCCCTCACGCTTGACCTCGGGGTCGCGGCGACGCCGGCAGGATGGACCGCCCACCTCGCCACCACGTCCGTGACCCTGGACCCCGGAGAGGAGACCCGCCTCTGGTGCACGGTGCACGTGGCCCCCGATGCGGAGGCCGGAAAGCCGGGCCGCGTCATCGTGCGGGCCCGACGCCTGCCCGGCCGCCCCTCGCCCGAGCGTCCGCGGGATGCCCGCCTGATCCGCCTGTCCGTCCCTGTCGCTCCGGCCCCCTCCGCGAAAGGGCAACCTTAAATGCGCGGGCGCAAAATCTGCGCACATGACCTGCGCGTGGACGCCCCCTCCCGGGGCGAGGACGACTGCCTTCTCCCTTGTTGTCCTTGCCCTGTTTCTTGCCGTCGCGCCCGCAGCCGACGCGCAGGGGCTTCCGCCGTTGTCGGGCGCGTGCGGCCCGTCGACCATCTCGCCCGTCGCGGGCGCGACGCAGGTGGCAGCTGGCACGAACGGCTTCGTCACGGTGCGCGTGACGAACGAGGGCGCGTTCCCGGGGCGCATCGACATCGACGCGACCATCGTGGGTGGCGCCGGCTGGACGGTGCCGAATCCCTCCCAGACCGCGGAGGCCGTGCCGGCGGGCGAGAACCGCACGTTCTCGTTCACCGTGCAACCGGCAGCGGAAGGTGCGGACACCTTCGCGACCCTGGAATTCGCGGGGCGGCTCACGTGCGCCGGGAGCGGGCAGACCGCGGTCGCGTTCCAGGCCGAGAAGCAGAGCGTGACGGTGGAACTCGCAGGAGGCAGCACCGGAACATTCGGCGGTGCGCTCGGGAAACTCCTCGGGGACCCCACGTCCATCCTGATCCTTGGCGGCGTCCTCCTCCTCGGTGTCGTGGGCGTGTTCGCCATGTCCAAGCGCAAGGCGCGCGGCGGCTTGTCCGTGCGGGCCGAAGAGGTCCAGAAGAAGATCCGGCCGGGCCGCGGAACGAGCTTCCCCGTTGCCCTTGCGAATGACGGGTCGGAGGATGAGACCATCATGTTCGACGTGGGCGAAGCGCCTGCGGGATGGACGGCATTCATGGCGGTCCCGGAGATCGTCCTTGCCGCCGGCGAGGACCGCACGGTGTGGCTCATGGTCCGCTCGCCCCCCGGCGCCCCCGACGGGGACCGCGCTGAGATCACGGTCACGATCCGGGTCGCAGGTGGCGACGGTCGCCCCCGCGCAAAGGACGTGACGGTCGTGGCGGAAGTGAGCGAGCGCGAAGGCGAGTCGAGCCAGTGAAGCGCCGCCGTTGGCCAAGGGTTCAAGCACGTT
>JBFILE010000019.1:0-20567 GCA_041599855.1 Thermoplasmatota archaeon | reverse complement strand
GTCCCGCACGTTGAGGGTCCCCGTGTTGTCGTGATCGTAGAACGGGAAGGGGTCCTCGCCGATGAAATCATTGAGACCATCGTTGTCGTGGTCGAAGTCGCTGCCGATGCGGTCGCCGTTCGTGTCGATGAAGCCGTCCACGGAGCCGTCGCCGTCGGTGTCGGCGCTCCGGGGATTCGTGCCGAACCACCACGGGCCATCCTTGGACTCGGTCCAGGTGGCGGGGCGCCCCACCATGTACTCCTGGAGGTCGCGCATCTGATCCTCGTCGGTGAGGAGGGGCCCGGAGGGGCTCGTCGGGAAGAGGCCGGCGCCGGACCCGTGCTCGTATACCTCGTAGCCGTCGGGCATGCCGTCGCCGTCGCTGTCCGGGTTCAGGGGATCCGTGATGGGCGTCTTCGCCGTGTTCATCTCGCCCATGGCGCGCCACTCGGTCTGCGAGCCCAGGTTCTTGATGACGATGCCGCGGGCCCGGAACTTCTCGTACAGGGCGCGGTCGGCGGGCCGATTGAGGTCGAGGTCGATGAAGGGCCCGTCGAGGAGGCCGTCCCGGTCGGAATCGAAGTCGCTCACCCGTGTGCCGAAATCCTTGAGCTCCTCGATGTTCGTGAGCCCATCGCCGTCCGCGTCCCCGAAGGGTTCGTCGTCATCCGGGTCGAGGGGATTGCTCGGGACGTCGCCGATGGCTTCCTGTCCATCGGGGATGCCGCCCCAGTCCGTGTCCATGACGAGGGGGTCGGTGCCCCACGTGTATTCTTCGAGGTTTGCGAGGTCGTCGCCGTCGAAGTCGATGGCGGCGCCGGAGGCGTCCACGGGGCTGAAGATGGCGTCGCCGCCGGTGCGGCCGAACTGGTACGCCTCCCACGCGTCCGGGATGCCGTCGCCATCCGTGTCGAACACGGTGGGGTCGCTCCGGAGCTTGAACTCGTCGAGGAACGTGAGGGTGAAGGTCCCGGTGAAGATGTGGACGTTCACGGTCCCGATCTTGGGATCAGGGTTCGGCACGTCGAGGATGGGCGCCAACTCGGTCTCGTTCGCTTCCGCCCGCGGCGTGACGCCGCCGACGGAAGCTGCGAACCGGCGGTACTCGTACACCTTGGAAACCTTGAGGGCGTCCGAGGGGTCGAGGGGCTTCAGCGCCACGGGCTTCCCGGTCTGGCTGCCGACGAGGTTGAAGTACGTCTCCCAGCCGTCGCTGATGCCGTCGCGGTCGGAGTCCGCGTTGTTCGGGTCGGTGCCCTGGAGGAACTCCTGGAAATTCGTGAATGCGAATTCGCGGGGGATCCGGTAGCCGGATCCCTTGTACACGACGCCGTCCTTGTCGAGGTCACGGTCGCCGTCCTCGAGGCCGTCGTCCTTGGCACAGTTCTTGAAACTGTTCTTCTCGCCGGGGTGCAGGTTCCACGTGCCGCAGTCGTAGTCCCACGCGGTGTACTCCTTCTCCCATGAATCGGGGAGGCCGTCACCGTCGCTGTCCGGGAGGGCGGGGTCGGTTTCGACCCATCGCTGCAACTCGTCGCCGCCGAGGGTGGCGCGCCAGAAGCCGGGCTTGAGTTCATCGCCGTCGGGAAGGTCGTCGCCATCCGAATCGGCGTCCACGAGGTTCGGGCGCCCGTCGCCGTCCAGGTCTCCCGCAGGTCCGAGGGCCTGCTCGATGGGCGTCTTCAGGGCGTCGTTCGTGGGAGATTCGAGGAGGAGGGCGTCACGGGTCGCCTGGATGCGGCTGCGGATCTCCGCCTGATCGGGACGTCCGATGGCTTCGGCCCGATTCAACCAGTACCGGTGCTCAAGACCGTCCAGGATCTTGTCGCCGTCCGAATCCGAGAGGAGGGGGTCGAGGCGGGGCCGGATATCATAGGTGACCTCCTCCAGGTCGTTGAGCCCGTCGAGGTCCGAGTCCGGGTTCGCGGGATCGAGGGCACATGGGCCGGCGGGACAGAAGTCGATGCGCAGGCCGTTCCGCGTCATGAAGCCGTCCCGTTCCTCCACATCAAGGATGCCGTCGCCGTCGGAATCCGCCTTCAACGGATTCCCGTGGACGCGACGCTTCTCGCCGTCCACCGTGATCTCCCAGCCGTTGATCTCATCGGCATCGGGGAGGCCGTCCCCGTCGGAATCGACGAGATGAGGACTGGAGCCACCGAGGAATTCCTCATAGTTCGTGAGACCGTCGCCGTCCGGGTCCGTGACCGGGGTCACGGCGCGGACGCGGCGCTGGGAGAGTTCGAGGGCCTGTTCGAGGCGGAAGACCGCCCCGGCGAACCGCTCCAGGATGGCGTCCGCGGCGAATCCGCCGTCCTCGCCGTCGAGGGGGTTGAGGTTGTACGTGAGTTCCCAGCCGTCGGCCATGCCGTCGCGGTCCGTGTCCTTCAGGACCGGCGACAACCCGGCCTGCCATGCCTTCTTCGGGTCCGTCGCGTTCACGAAATCAAGGACGCCCTGGCTGTACAGGAATTCCTCAAGGGTCGTGAGGTCATCCCGGTCGGGGTCCTCGTACGCGATGCGGGGTTCCTTCGCAGGGAGCTTGAAGTGGAGGAGCCATCCGTCACTGATCCCGGTGCCGCTCGTCGAGTAGAGGGTCGGGTCCGTGCCGTGGGTCTCGATCTCCTCGGCATCCGGGAGACCATCGTTGTCGCTGTCGGCGCTGATGGGATTCGTCCCGAGTTCGAACTCGCGGCGGTTCACGAGGCCGTCGCCATCGAGGTCCGCGTCCGGGTCCACCTTGAGGAGGGGATCGATCCGGTAGCGTGCCTTCCAGCCATCGGGGAATCCGTCGCCGCTCGTGGACCACTGGTTCGGGTTCGTGCCCGCCTCCATCTCCTTGATGTTGATGAGGCCGTCACCGTCCGGGTCCTGGGACGCATCGGGGCGGAGGGGATCGGGCGTGAACCGCCGGGTGACCGCGTTCCACGCCATGTACTTGATCTCCCAGGCGTCCGGGAGGCCGTCCGCGTCCGTGTCCTCGCTGTTCGCATCCGTCCCGTAGAGGTACAGTTCCTCAAGGTCGCTGAGGCCGTCGCCGTCCGAGTCCACGGTCTGGAGGCTCTGGTCGGCGCCGGCGGCGTTCAGGTCCACGACGCGGCTCGTGCCCACGGTCCCGACGGGCGAGATGAGGATTGCGAGGACCACGTTCACGAGGACGATGACCGCGATTGCGACGGGCACGACGACGCGCTTGTTCGTCACGAGGTATGCGAGGGCCGCGTTGGTCCGGCTCGCGAGGGTCATCCGACCCACCTCCGGCGCCGGAGGGCGACGCCGAGTGCGGCAAGGACGAGCAGGCCGAGGAAGGCGCCCGGTGCGGGCACGTTCACGCTCTGGATGCGGGCGAAGTCCACGGCGATGGCGTTGTTGTCCTCGTTCACTTCGGCAATGGTGTTCGCGGGGTCGATCATGACGATGACCTTGGACCCGCGGATCACGTTCCACGAGAACGTGAGGTTCACGACCTCGTTCGGCCGGATGCTCCGCAGGGTCAGGTTCCGCACGTCCTCGCCGTCCACGAGGAGCGCCACCTGGACGTTGTCCACGGGCACGGTGCCGTTGTTCAGGACCGTCGCGACGAAGACAACGGGTTCACCTTCACGAAGGTCGGTGCGCGCAGGAACGATCTGGACCCGCGTCATCTCCAGGTCCCGGAGGAGGAGCGTGACCGGGAGTTCACTCACCTTCGGGGCTTCCGCGCCATCGATGGTGCCCGTGATCGTGAGGACCGCCGCGTCAAGTTCCCGGTCCGCGGGGGCCCGGAGGCTCAGGTTGAGCTTGTGGTCCTGCCCCGGTTCAAGGGCGAACGCGGCTTCGGCGGGGTCGAGGTAGCTTGGTTGCCAACCCGGTGTCGCATCGAGGGACACGGACGCCGTGAACGGCGCGTTCCCCACGTGCCGCAGGGTGAGCGGGATGCGGGCTTCGCCGCCGGGTGGCACGAGGATCGGCTCCGTGAGGATGATCTCGTAGTCGAGGACGCGTTTCACGCGGACCGTGACGTTGAGTTCACGGATCTCGCGCCGATCATCCTCGTCCGTGAGCACCATGCCGAAGCTCGACGTGTAGCTACCCGCGGCCTCGTTCGGCCGGACCTTGAGGCGCGCGCGGAGTTGTCCGTCGTCGCCGGGGAGCACTTCACGGAAGGGGTCGCGGTAGTCGAAGCTCCAGCCGGGCGGGAGGTTCGTTGCGATCATGAAGAGGTCCATGGGGCCGTTGGCCATGCTCTTGTAATCGAAGGTGTACAGGATCTCCTCACCCGGGTTCGCGGGGCGTTCGAAGAGGAGGTCATCATTCGTGAGCAGCGTGAAGTTGTTCACGACCCTCGCCGTCAGCACCTGGCTCGTTCCCTTCAGGGTGGCGTCCCGCGTCTCCACGATGCTGGTCGCTGTCACCTTGATGGGGACGATCATTCCGACGGGGGCCGGATCGCTCGCCGAGATGCTGATGTTCACGAAGCCCAGGTCCTGCCGGGTGCCCGTGGCCTCGTCGAAGCTGCCGGGGCCCTTGAGGGCGAGGCGCTGCGGGTCCACGGTCGCGGTCCAACCCGCCGGGAGGGCACCGGTGAGGCTCATCTCGACCTCGGTTTCCACGCCCTCGTTCTGGATCTTGAGCGGGAACCGCGCGACCTCACCCGGTTCCACAAGGATCACGGGATCGTCCACGCTCAGTTTCAGGCTCGTCTTCACGTTCGTGAGCGCGGTCGCGATCACGAGGTCCCGGATGGCGGCATCCGTCTGGGACACGCCCTCGACCGGCGCCTCGAACGGCGGGAACGCCGCGTTCTTGTCGCTGGGAGGCGTCACCCGCAGCGTGATGATCCTCGATTCCCCGATCGGGATTGCAAGGGCGCGGATGGCCGTGCCCTGGCTGTCGGCGAGTGGACGCCCCTCGGAATCGAGGAGTTCGCCCTTGAACGCGCCCGTCACATCGCGCCGCGTGTTGAACTTGATCTCGTCATCGCCGGTGCCCGTGTTCGTGACCTCGATCTGGAAGTTCGACGGCACCCCGGGCTCAAGGATCCGGGTCTTGGATTTCAGGCCCCCGTCCACGAAGCGCATGGTGAACTCGTACTTCGTCTGGATCGTCACCTGGGCGCGGGCGATGTCCGCGATCTTGGGATTGCTCGACGACTGCGCGATGAGCTCGACCTCGACCGCGTCCCCGGTTTCCGCCGTCTCGGGAACCGGGATCACGATGGTGATCTCCTGCACCTCGAGGGTATCGAGATCCGGAAGCACGGCCACCGACAATTGTGGCTCCGGCGTCCACGCCTCGGGGGAATTGGTGACCTTCGCCCGCAGCTGGATGGAATCCTTGAAATTGGTGCCGCCGACGCCGGACCCGAGGTTCTGGACCTTGAACTTGAACAGGGCCTCATCGCCCGGTTTGAACGTGGACGTCGCCACCTTGTCCACCCAACTGATGAGGGGACCGTGGAATTCCACTTCGCCCAGATCGAACCGCGGCTTCAACGGGAGGGCCTGGTAGTAGGACCCGTAGTTCGGCTGCTGGGGGCCATGGACCGTGACGAAGACCGGCTTCGACGTGGTGATGCGGTACGCGTTGATGTTCGTGGACGCCATCATGAGGGGATTCGCCTCCCCCGGCTTCTTCACGAAGAACTCGTCCCGGTTGATGGTTCGGCGGTACACGACGGACTCGGACTGGTAATCGTAGATCTCCAGCTTCGTGTCATCATACAGGGCCGTGATGAAGGCGCGCGGCGTGTCCTGGATGTTGAAGCTGCTGTCGATCCAGAGGGCCAACTCGAAATGGGTTCCGAGGTCGCCGCCCGGTTGGAAGATTCCGCGGGTCCCGCCCTGTCCCGAGATCTTGCCCGAGAGGGCATCCATGGCATACACGTCACTGCGGAGCAGATGCTTGCGCAACGTGACCGTGAACGCGTTGTCCGCGCCCGCCTTCACATTCTGGTTGCGCCCCGACGGGAACGAGATGGCGGGATCGTTGTAGCTGTACCCCCGGACCTCGGCGGCCGTGTACGGGATCGCCATGAAGGACTGGCTCGCGACGGTGACGAGATCATTCCCGATGGGAGACCCCGTCCGATCCACGGCAGGGGTCCCGAAGCGGGCTTCGATACCGCCCGAGAATACGGCAATGGGTGCGGTCGACTCGATGGTCACCGGCGCACCCAGCTGAGGGTCCGTGCAGAGACGCGACGATCGACGCGCCACCTGGAAGGTGCCCTGGCACTCGGATTCCGAGGAAACCTGGTTGTTGCGGCCGTTGTCGTACCGGAAGGTGACCTGGGCATCATCCGCGAAGGCCACGATGTGGAGGCCGTTCACGCCGCCCGACGGCGGGTCCCCGTACTTGGCCACATGGGAGAGGGCGGTGAACCGGAACTGGGTGCCCACCGGGGCGCCGTCCAGCGAGGGATACAAGACCCCCATGACGGGCGAGCTGGACCCCGCGTAGCTCTCGCGGACCGCCACGTAGGACGGCTTCGACGTGACGACCTTGAAGAAGAACGGATCCGAATCCAGGATCTGGAGATACACGGAATTCTCCCGCTTGCCGCCGATGTCACGCGGCTCGACGACGGCGAGTCCGTCCCGGTCCTTCCATTGACCCGCGCCCCCGACACAGGGCTGCTTGTTCGACGTGTCCTTGCAGAGCTTCACAAGATCGGGTGGGAAGCCCGGATACCGGTACCGGTAGATGCCGACCGTCGTGTTGTCGTACAGGGCGTAGACCTCAAGGAAGGGGGCCACGTTCTGGCTGGACGTGTGTGCCGGGGCGTAGCCGTAGAACTCGGTGCCGGACCGGATCCACCACAAGGCGCGCAGCGGCCCCATCATGAGGTCCGAGAACTTCGCCGGCGGCTTGTCGCCGTTCTGCTCGATGTCGAAGTAGATGAAGTACAGCCGGGCCTCGGTGAACGGGATGCCCGGCGGACGCTGCTGCTGGCCCACGATCCACAGGACGGTACCGATGGCGTTCGAGGACCCGTTGAACACGCTGTTCTGGCGACCCTCGTTCTCAAGGAGCGACGGGAAGAACAGGTGCGGCATGAGGCCGCCCACGCCTTCGGTCCGCTGGACCTTGCCGGATTCCCGGTTGTAGGCGACGACACGGATCGAGTCCGGATCCAAGGTGAAACTGGAGAGGCGGCCCAGGGAATCCCGCGGCCACTGGCGACCGGTTTCGGCACCGGCGGCCTTGACAAGGGTCGTGAGGTCGAGTTCGACCTGGGCCGGCGTCCCCCAGGTCTTGTCGCTTGCGATGTCCGCGACCCACCCGGGCTTGAACGGATCGTCGAGTTCCGGCTTCACGAGGACGGGAACCCGCAGGTGCCACGTGTTGTCCCACCACTCGTACGTCACGCGCGCGTCGAGGGCGTCATCCACGGAAGCATGGGTTCCTTCCGCGGGCGGCGCGACGAACAGGGGCGTGAGTGCGATCGCGAGCGCGATGGCGAGCAGGCTCTGGAAGGACCGGGCGGGGACGCGGGATTGCGTCCCCTGGGGTCGTGCGCGGGCATCCGTCATGGTCGCGTAGGCTCCGGGGCCACCGCGGTGTCGTGTCACCGTCGGCGGCGTCTTGGCATGGCGAGTGCCACGCCGATGAGGACCAGGAGGAGAACCCCGAGGCCCGGCACCGGCACCGCGTTCTCGGCCGCGGAGAGGAAACCTTCCTCGGCGGCCACGCGGATGTCGAGCACCCGGGCGTTGTTGTTCTCGTCCTCTTCCTCGATCTCGAGCCCGGGGTCGATCACGACGACCACCGAGTGACTTCCGGCGACAGCTTTCCAGGCGAAGGCCACTTTCGCGGTCTCCCCGGGCCCGATGCCCTTTTCGAGGGTTTCGAAGCCGAGAAGGGCGTCATCCACGTAGAAGGCGACGCTGACATTCGTGGCCCGGATTCCGCCGACGTTTTCGACCGTCGCTGTGAAGTTCATGGGCGTGTCGCTTTTAAGGTTAACGCGCGGCGCGTAGTCGACATCGGCGAAAGCGAGGTCACTTCCCCGCACCCGGACGTTGACCGTTCCACGACCCGTGGAGTCCAAGCCGTTCACGACGAGGCCCACCGGGTACTCGCCGACGGCCGCCCGTGCGGGCACGAACACCGTGATGGGCACCGTGGTGGACGTGCCCGGTTCGAGGACCACTGCCTTCGGTCCGTCCACCGTCATGGTCCACCCGGTCGGATGCTCCGGCACGAGGCCGGCTTCCGCCCGCACGTTCCCTTCGTTCGCCACCGTCACGTTGAACGCGAGGAGGCTCAAGGGGCGCGTGTCCACGCGCTCGGCCGCGAATGTCGGCCGGACGCGCTCAAGGTTCCCGATCTCAAGGGTGACCCGCGCATCCGCCGCGTAGCCGAGTTCGTCCACGACCCGGACCGCGATGTCGTAGAGTCCCTGGATCTCCCCCGTGGGGATGTTGAGGACGAGGGGCACCTGCGCCTTCGCATACGGGGCAAGGACGGTCGTGGGCGATTCCACGGTCCATCCGCGCCTGAGGGCACTCGCGACCTCGACCTTCACGGGGTCCCGGGCGTTCCCGAGGTTCCGCGCGCCGAGGCTGAGTTCGACCCGTCCGGGCTTCACGGAGATGATCTTCCCGTCAAGGGCGAGACCGTACTCCGGCAGCACGACGAGGGGCACCTGGATGCTCTTCGACTGGCTCGTGTTCTGGGACCTCGCGACGATGTCGATGGCATACTCGCCCGCCGGCGTCTTCAGGGGCACATCGACCACGAGGCTGAACTCCTGGCTCGTGCCGTTCTGGAGACCCACGCTGGACACGCGCCGTCCCTCGAGTTCGAGGAAGGCGCCGATGGCGCCCGTGGCCCGCACGTCGAGGTTGTACGAATCCGGCGTCTCGCCGCCGTTGCCCACGACGAGCTTCGTGCGCCCCGCCGCGCCGGGGGCAAGGGACAGGCCCTTGCCGACGGCGAGGTCGAGGCCGAGGCTGCGCACGAGGAGCGTCTCCACGAACAGGTTGTTGTCCTGGGTTTCAACGCGCTCAAGGACGCCGCCCCGGGGGATGGCGCTCGCATAGAGCAGCACCTTTCCGGGGAAGACCGCGGTCCACGTCTTGTTCACGTACACCGTCTCCCCCGGGGCAATGGCCTTCGGGAGGAAGAACGGCGACTGGGGCAGGAGGTCCGTGACCCCGATCTTCAGGTTGATCTGGATGCCCGAGGCCGCCACGCCGCCGTGGTTCGTGATCGCGGTCACGACCTTCACCTCGTCACCCACGTTGGGCTGGAGGTTGGACACGCTCGCGCGGATCTCGAGATCCGGGAAGCTCGCGCGTCCGATGCGGATGGTGCGCTGGACCGTGTTGTCATCCTCCGCGAGCTCGATCACGGTGTTCTTCGGATCGATCGTCGCAACGAGGGTGTAGTCGCCCACGTTCTTCGGCGTCCAGAGGAGGGTGACCGTCCGGCCTTCGCCCGGCGGCACGATCGGGATGGGCGCCACCGGCGACCCATCGACCTTCGTGAGGGTCTCGTTGGCTGCCCCGAGGGCCGGGTCGGGCACCGCCACGACGCCCACGAAGACGTTGCGTGCCGGAACCTGTCCGGTGTTCTTCACGAGGACCTCGACGGACCGGGGTTGGTTCACGGGGAGTTCCGCGTTGTTCACGCGAAGACCCACGTCCTTCCTCGGGTCGAGGACCAGGTTCGACCGGGACTTGTAGTCGTACTGGAGGTCGAGGTTGCTCGCCATCGCGGCCTCCCGGACCGTGAGACTCTTCACGATGAGGGGCACGGGCGCTTCGCCCCCGCGACCGGCGAGGTTCTCGACGATCGGGATGCACACCCGCAGGTTGATGATGGCGGATTTGCCCGCGTCAAGGCGGAATCCGACGACGTCCACGACCGGCGCGTCCGGGTCGATGGCCGCGTACAGGTTGCGGAGCGGCTGGCACCGGGAGGAATCCCCGGAGGAATCGTAGCGCTCGATGACGCCGCGTTCCGCGTTGTAGCGGCTCGCGCTCACGACCCAGTGGGGCGGCACATAGCTCTGGCCACCGGAATCCGAGACGGCCACCGCGAAGTGGTCCGTGAAGACGCCATCGTTCGACACGACGTACTTGTACATCTTGTCCGTGAAATCGGTCACGGGGTACGACTGCTCCGGCTTCACCTGGAAACCCATGGGAGAGAGGGAGATGTCGTCAAGGGTCCAGCCGCCGAAGTTCAGGTTCGCCGGGGAATGGACCTCGAACGCGACCTGGACCCCGGTGTAGCTTCCGATGAGGGATTGGTAGAACGCGTACGCGTTCGACTTGTACGCGTCCTCCATGAGTCCTGCGACGTCAAGGGTCACCGGCACGAATGCGCCGGCCGAGAGGCCCGGCGTCGTGACTCCCGTGAAGTTCGCAAGGACGACCCACGTGTCGAAGCCGCCGCCCGGCTGCACCGGCGGGGGCAACGGCATCTGCTGTGTGCTGCCGGCGATGAGGGGCCGGGCGAGGACGCGGACCCAGTGACCGGACCCTGCGTCGAGGGCATGCCAGAAACTGAGGAAGGCGCTGCGTTCGCCGTCGGCACCGATGGTGTCGTTGAGGCTCAACATGGGCGAGATGAGCATGGTGCGCTCGCGGATGCCGGGCGGGCAACCGCTGCCGCCTTCGCCGGGCGCCTGATTCGGGTCACCGCCACAGTTGAACTGGCGCTTGCCGGGTGTCAATCCCACGGCGTACCGCGGGGTGTGGTTCGCCATGTCCACGGCGCTGTACCAGAACATCCGATCCGTTCCGCCGGAAGACGCCGCCGGGTCCGTCTGGTCAGCGCAGATGCGCCATTCCTGACGGGCCGGGCACGGCTCCTCGGGCTGCGGCGTTCCGAAGATCTTGCCGCCGCCGGACGTGTACTGCTTCCCGTTGTCGAGGTACTGGCCGAAATAATTCGTGCCGAAGTAGGCGATGCCGAAGTGGGCGTCCGTGAGGATTCCCTGGCACCCCGTGCTGCACGTGGTGACCACGGTCGCATTCACCCGGAAGAGGCCGTCCTCCCGATCCGCAAAGATGGCGGGGTCGAGGACCCACGTGTACGTGCGCTCCTCACGCGCCGCCTTCAGGATGGGGAGGATCTTGGGCTCCGCCGTCGAAAGGTCGAGGACGATGGGCGCGGGAACCCGCGTCATGTTCAGGCCGGTCATGGTGATCCGGAGGTCGCGGATGACGGCTTCATCCACCCCTTCGTTCACCACGGTGACCTTCACGATGACGGGTTCGCCGGAGCGTTCATCGTACGCATTGGGCGAGATGACGACGTCCTTCACGAGGACCTGGCTGAAGGGCACGGCCTTCTCGATGCGCGACGTGTACGCGTTGTCGCCGACCACGATCTCCAGGTCGAGGTCGCCGTGGGTGACCTCCGTGAAGAGGCGGTACGGGATTTCGCCGTACGCGTAGAACTTCAGGTCCTTGCCGCGGTACGAGCAGAGCCGCACCGAGGTTTCCGGGGCGAGCCCGCCGAGGGGATCGATGGTGTGGCCCGGGCAGGGTCCGAAGTCGACGAGGGGTGCCGACTCGATGCGGGTCCAGTTGGCGGCCGCGGGTTCCGTCCTCTCCGCGATGCGGTCCACGGTGACGCGGACGCTCCGGAGGGGGTCCTGACCCTTGTTCGTGACTTCGAGGACGAGGGGCACGTCGCGTTCTGCCGGCACGAGGGCGCCATCGGCCGGGGACACGATGCGGGCCGCCACGTTCACAAGGTGCTTCACGCCGAGGAGTTCCACGTTCTGGACGTCCCAGCCCGTTTCCTCGACGCTCGCATCACTCACCGCGCGGAGGCGGAGGTTCACGTCCTTGCCGTCGAACACCGCCGCGTCGATGCGCACGTTGTCGATGGCCCAGAAGTCCGCCCGGTTCTTCCAGAGGTTCGCGTTCGCCTGGAGCGTACCCTCGGCGAAGCGGTGGGTGGTGAAGCCCACGTGGAACGCGATCCAGATCTCCTTGCCCGCGTAGGGCGTGAGGTCGAAGGAATCCGTCTTCCACAGGTTGTGGATCTTCCAGTTGTAGAGGTCCGGCTTGTTCCCGGGGCCTCCCTTGTCGCTCGGGAGCTCGTTGCGGCCGTAGAAGACCTTTCCGCCGGGGCCGAACGCCGAGTTGCCTTCAGGGTCCGTGCCGAACACCGAGTGCACACTGGACACGACCGTGCCCGTGTTCATGGTCGGCACGACACCGTCCGCGCTCAGCGTCCGCTCGCTGCCGCCCACGTCGATGCGCCGGCGGTTCGTCGGACCGTAGTTGCCTTCCGGGTCCACCGCGACCCACGTGCGGCCTTCATCCAGGCTCACTTCGAGGCGTCCGCCGGACGCAGGTCCCGTGAACTCGGCCGTGAAGCCGGATTCCGTGAACTTGTGCGCGTGGTCGATGAGGAGGTGGACATCATCCACCGCGCTCTTCAGGTCCACACGGGAGACGAGGCGCGCCGAGTTGCCACCGAAGGTGCCGCTCGCGGTGTCCACGAGGGGCTTCGCGTAGGCGACCTTGCCGCGGCCGGGGACCTCGACGAACGCCCACGTGTCCTCGAACCAGATGCCCGGCACGAGGTTCCACGTCATCCGGTTGGGTCCCACATGGGACTGCTTCACGATGGACGGCTCGTTCTCGCCTTGGCGCGTGGCCCAGTAGGACCCGCGGATGTCGAACCCGTTGTTGCGGGCTTCGGTGACCGACTGGTAGTCGACCCCGTCCTTGTACAACGAGACGATGGAGCCGTCACTCCGGATCATCTTGATCTCGATGTCGTCGATCGCCCACCCGATGTGGGGCGACACGAAGTCGGTGTCGCGGAACCACGGGTGACCATCGAAGGGCACACGCTGGGGCGACAGGGACGTGGTCCGACCGTCCGCGGCCGTGTGGACGAACGAGACGTTCACGCGCTTGTTCCCGGCCAACTGCTGCATCACGTTCGGGACGACGAACTCCTGGTACGTCCATTCCCGGTAGTTGTCATTGTACGGGTTCGACTCGGACTTCGGCAGGATCGGGCGGGGCTTGTCCCACTCGGTCGTGCAGCAGATCTCGACCGCGACCCCGTTGGGGCCCACGGGCGATTGCGGGGGCGTGTACGAACTGCCGTCGCCCGCGCGCTGGTACGAGATGCCGATGGCGCGCCAGTCCCAGTACGTGACCACGAGGCGTGCCCCGGGGTCCCGCTCGATCTCGGAGAAGTCGAGGGTGAAGTTGAGGTACTTGCGGCTGTTGTACGAGTCACCGCCCCGCGGGTCCTGGTACGTCATGCAGACATGCGTGTCCACCACGTCACCAAGCGGCTTTCCGATCTCGTCGTCGGTGATGCCGAAGGTGGTGCTCGTGGATTGCGCGTTGACCGGCTTCCCCGTCGCATCGAGGCCGTCGTTCGGGCAGTTGAACGCGGTCTTGTTCGAGAACCACATCTGGTTCCCGGTGTGGGGCCGCACCGTGTACGACTGCTCCGTCCAGTTGCCCGCGATCTGCGGATAGCGGTTCGTGTCGAACGAGTCGTTGAACAGGATGGCCCGCGTCTGGAGGGAAGGAATCTTTCCGAGGTTGAACTCGTCGAACACGTAGCCGCCACTCGATCCGGAGAACGCGCGGACCTCCTTGAGGGGATCCTGCACGAGGGGGCTCGCCGTGGACATGGCACGCGGGTAGCCGCGGACCGGAGCAAGGCTCGTCCACGTGGCGCCATCGTCCGTGGACACCTCAAGGACGCCGCCGTCGTAGGAATCCTCGAAGACGTACGAGTGGTTCACCCGGACGAACGCCTGACGCAGGCTCTTCAGGTTGAGGTCCTGCGTGAGGGTGAGCGCCGCGTCCTGGTTGGGGCCGTAGAGTTCGCCGTCGGCGAAGGACCAGCCACCCGCCGTGCGGTCCGGGTTCGTGACCCAGGCTTCGGTCCCGGGCGTGAACAGGTCCGCGATGGGCTCGTCCTTGCCGTCGCCGCCCGTGGCGGGGAAGAACTTGTCGAACACCTCGTGCTTGACCACACGGGTATTGTCGTCGATCTTCGTCTCGTTCGGGTGGTCGAGGGTGAACGTGATCGTGTAGAGACCGCTCTTCGTCGGAACCCACGCGTTGGGCCAGCTCACCGTGAGGGCGTCGCCGGCGGGCAGGTCGCGGATCTCACGGATGAGGGGCTCGTTGAGCACGCCGCGACCCGCTTCGTCCACGATGTCCACGCGGACGCGGAACTGGCCCTCGAACTCGGGGTTCGTGAAATCGTAGATCTCCGGGAGCGTCCCGATGTTCTCGACCCTCGTCACGAAGGACCGGGGCGCACCGGACGGTCCGATGGCCGGGGAAACCGCGAGCTCGTCAGGGATGGCGGTGGATGCCGCGATGCGGCTCGACCGGACCATCTTCACGACAATCTCCTGGCTGAACCGGTCGTTCGCCTTGTTGTCGTCCGCGTACGGGAAGATGCTGGACGCAAGGTCCACCCACGCTTCAAGGATGTACGTGCGTTCCGTGACGCCGGCCTCGAACTCGGGGATCTTCCACGTCTTCGAGAACACCACGGTCCGGTTCTTGTCCGGCTGCGCCGTGTCGAGGAGTCCGGGGATCGCATCCTCGTCGGACAGGAACCCGGTCTTCTCGCTCAGGGGCCCGTGGACAAGCTCGCGGTTGTTCCCGGTGACTTCGTACACCGCGTAGGAGACGTTGACGCCCTTCTGCGCGAAGAGACCCTCGTTGCGGATGGAGACGACGATGGGCAATTCCATTCCCGGACCGAGGACGCGGCCGGGGACCGGACTTTCGAGGCTCGTGAGTGACACGTCGTTCGCGAAATCGCCTTCGACCACGCGGACATCGTCCACGCGCCACCCGAAGGACGGCATGTGGGTCGCCGACTGGCGCGTCCCGTGGAATTCCACCGTGTAGCTGAGGTCCCGGAGGGACGCCGTGGCGTACTTCGAGAGATCGAACTTCTTCTGTTCCCATTGGGCGTCGCCGACCTCGCCGGCCTCCACGCCGGACTTTCCGGCGAAGGTCGTGAGGTACGGTTCATACCGGGCGGACAGGATCTTCAGTTCGTCGAGGATCCAGAACTTGGCCTTGTGGTTGGAATCCTTGTACCCGGTGCCCGGGCGCTTCCCGACGAGGCGCGCGTCGTAGCCGCCATCGGGGAAGAGGAGGTCGCGGACGACCTCGGTGCCGGTCTCGTCACGGCCGACGATCCACACGTTGCCGCCGTCGAGGGCGACCTTCGGGTACCATCCGGCATCGGACGTGGGCGTGGGGTCCGCGGCGGATTTCGTGTAGAGTCCGCCGTTCGTGTTCCGCTCGTACTTGGCATCGGCGCTGCCGAAGTTCTTCGAGTAGTTCACGAGATCGTAGAAGTTGTACTGGGTCCAGAAGTCGAGGATGGGCGCGCGGGCGCCGTTCAACGAGAACTCGGGCGTGGCCGTGACACCGTACACGTAGCACGTGGTGTCGTAGTTGTCCTTGTTTGCGCCGTCCTTCGGGCAGATGGTGTTCTGGCCGACATAGGGGAGCGCGTAGGCGACGAGCCCGTAGTCGTTCCGGTCCTTGAGACCCCAGCGCAGGGACCACTTCGAGTCCGCGAGCACGCCAGGGGGCACGAAGCCCGTGTCCTTCTCAAGACCCCAGTGGGACGGGTACGGTTCGGGAACGAACGACGCATTCCAGCCGCGGCAGAGGAGACTCGACGAATCGCGCTCGGCGCAGTTCGTGAACAGCGTGAAGCTACTCCCGTCGCCGTAGGGCTTCTTCAGACCCTCCGCTCCGTCGTAGAACAGGTTGTGGCGCTTGCCGCTCGTGTCGATGGCGACGACACGGATCTCGTCCAGGAGCCACGGCGGGAGGGGAGTCCCTGCCTTGAGCTCCTCGCACGTGAAGTCCCGGACCTCGCTCTGGCAGTAGGTCGGAGCAAGGGGCTTGCCTCCGGTGTTCGGCTTCGTTCCCACGTAGTCGTCGGTGTAGCCGCGACTCTGGGAGGTCTCGTGGATGAACTGGATGCGGACGTCCTGTCCGAGGAATGCCTTCCCGAGGTCGACCTTCTCGAGTTTCCACGTCGCGGGCGAATCGAACACCTCGTGGCGGATGCCCGTGCTGTTCGGGATGCGCTGGTCGCACGCGGGGAGGTCGTCGTTGGACCCACCGGCTGTCACGCGGATCACGCAGATGACGCCGCGGTTGTCGTCCTTCCCGTCGTTCCCGGACCACTGGAACCGGTTCCACTGGTAGAACTCGAGGTGGACGCTCGCCACGTTCTGGGGCATGAACCCGGCACCGGGCGCGAGCTTCTGCACGGCCCCGATCTCAAGGGGGTACGCGTCGATGAAGTTCGAACTGGCCTTCACCGGGAGCTGGAGTTCCGGATCATATCCGGGCAGGGTCGTGGGCAGGACGCGACCGTCACGGCCGGACGAATGCCACACCCCGCTGCCGCTCATGGGCGGCGGGAAGTTGAGGCGGACGGGGGCGAACTCGGTGCCCTTGTACGGGTCGTCCACGAGCTGCGTGGTGTAGTAGTACCCGCGGGTCTGCCATCCGGAACCGCTCTGGAGGACATTGATGGTGTTCAGGAATTCCACGGAATCCGTGGGGAACGGCACGTCCTTGCGGGCCGTGCGCTGGGTCTCGAAGGATTCGCCGAAGTACGGCGGAGGCGTCTGGCGCACGAAGAAGAACGTCCGGGACGCGTAGGCCGTGCCGGCCGCTTCGCTCATGAAGGTGACGTTGATCCGGTACACGCCGGCTTCGTCCGTGTCCGACCACGTGTAGTTCCGGGTCACGAAGTTCCGATCGAAGCCTCGGCTCGTCACGTTCTTGCCGTACGGCAGTTCGCCGGGGCTCACGAACGCGCTCTCCCGGGGTTCGAGACGAACCGGGTCCTTGGCGGCGACATCGCGCAGCGGGTCCCATTTGGCGACCGAGACCCGGATTTCGCCGCTCGCGTTCTTGTTGCCGCGGTTCTCGATCTTCACCATGAAGGACTTCGCTGCGCCGACATCCGTCTGCACGGAGGAGTCGGGCACGATGACCGACGCGGTCAGATCGTAGACGGCGTCCACGACGAAGTCCACGTCGAGCTTGTTGTTGTCGGTGGACCCTTCTTCGCGGTCCAATCCGCCGGACGTGGTCAGGTTCGCCCACGTGGTGAGCCGGTACCGGCCGCTCTGGGTGGGGGTGAATGCCGCGCTGGAGGGGACGATCACGGTTTCGAGGCTCTCGACGGCGCCTGCGAACACGCGGGTGGACCGGAGGGTTTCCGTCTGACCTTCGAGGCCGCGGATCGCGAAATCGACCGTGACATTGGCGGCCGTCTCGCGACCGAAGTTCTTGACACCGACGGCCGGCACCATGGGCGCGGCCGGGGCGATGCGGTCAGGTGTGGTGCCCTTCACGGGGAAGACGGCGGAATCCACGGCCACGTCCCGGGCCGGGACCGCTGCCATGACGCGGACGTCGTCGATGAACCATCCGCGGTAATCGTCGAACTTGCCGGCCTGGCCTTCCACGCGGAACCCGATCTGGACATTCGTCCCGATGTAGCGGTTCAGGGTGAAGACGCTCTTGACGACCTTGTGGCCCTGTTCGGCGGTGAGGGGCACGTCGGTGAAGGGGACGCCGGGAACGGCGGCGGGGCGCACTGCGTCACGGTAGCTCTTGCCCGTGTACGCCGGCGTCTGGTTCACGGTGCCCGTGTAGGGCTCCGGCTCCTCGCCACTCGTGAAGAGTTCGTAGAGGTCCGTGATGGTGACCGGGGAGCGCATGCGGCGCTCGTACGGGTTGTACGAGGTCTCCGTGGGCTGGACGAACGGGGGGCCGAGTGAAAGTCCCGGCAGGGACGGCGGGAACGGCTCGCTCGGCGCCTTGCCCGGCTCCGTGCGGCCCGTGTCGTCGTTGAAGTTGGACGTCTCGTTGTAGTTGTTGTTGTACCAGTTCGCCATGTGGCACACGTACTTCGAGTCCGCGGGGAGGGCCACTGCGCCACCCTTCGTTGCCGTGGGGACGGGGTCGCCGCGGCACGCGGGGACGGAATCGAGGGTCTCGACCCAGTCGATCTCGGTTTCGAACAGCAGGTCACCGTCGAGGGGGTTCCAGCTGGACCAGACGCCGTTCGCGTCCTGGAAGCGGATCTCGACGTAGGCGCCGTGGCCCTTGGCGAAATCGTAGTAGTGGTAGAAGCTGAGGTTCGCGTACCCGAGACCGTAGCGCTCGGAGGTGAGCGGGATGTCGGACGGACGCGTCGTGAGCCAGTCATCGGTCCACGCGAGCTTCTTCAGGTTGTTGTTCTGGCTCTCTGCGATGCGCCGGACGAAGAGGTCGTTCAACGCATCCACGATGCCGGCGAAACTGCCGGGGACCGCGTCGAGGGCCGCAAGGTACGACCCCGCGGGCGTCGAGGCGAGGAGCTTGAGGTAATCCGCCTCGTAGAGTTCGTCCGTGGACCGGCCCGCGCCGCTCACGTAGCGCAGGTCGATGACCGGGCTCGTGAGGCGGTGGTTGAGGTCCTGCGGGTACGACTTGTCCTTGGAGATGGAGGCCGACCACTCGCCGGAGTTCACGATGGCCGTGCGCTCGCCGCGGGCGACGGACGCCGGGTCGCGGTAATCCGCGTGCCAGACGCTGCTCACGTTCTCGCGCTTGAGAAGGATGTCTTCGCCCCAACCGCTTTCCCGGAGGGGGGTTCCGTCATCGAAATCCTCGTGGAAGATCGTGATCATGGAACCTGCGAGGGCGGCCTCGACGGTGGCATTCAGCCCCAGTGGGGCGAGACGGGCCACATTCGAGACGACACCGTCGGTGGGGTCGGGTACCGCCTGTGCAACGACGCCCGAGAGGAACACGGGGGCAAGGAACAGGACGGCGATGGCAAGGGCTGCGGATCGGGATGCGGCGTGTCGGGGGAGGATCATTCGGACCACCTCCGGCGGAGGACGAGGGCGAGTGCGGCGAGGGCCACGAGGACGAGGCCCGCACCCGGGGTGGGGAGTTCGCGTACCGTCCCGAAGAACCCTCCCTCTTCCGCGGATTCGGCGGAAAGGGAACCGGGCCCGGACGAAAGGACGGCGGGACCGACGCCATCCATGAGGCTCGGGGCCCGGATGGCGGTCTTGCCGTCGCTTGCTTCGAAGACGAACGTGTTCATGCCCGCGCTCAGGCGGGATTCGGCGAGTTGGGTTCGGTACACGTATCGGACTCCAGTACGGTAATCGGGGTCGCCCGTGAGGGCGGGTTGCATGTCGAAGACATCGCCGTTCACGACCGCGCGGACGTAGACCGGTCGGTCGCCGTCGAGGTCCCGATAGACAACGCTGTATGTGAACGTTTCACGGAGGGTGCCGCTCTTCGGCGACACCGCGCCCGTGAGGAGGGCCGGCACCGTGGTGGCGGTACCGGTGGTGGTGCCGCTCATGGGCCCGGCGTTCTGGGCGCGGTCCTCGGCACGCACGCGGTAGGCGTACGCGACACCGGGGGTCACGTCATCGTCGAGGAAGTGGGTCGTGTACGCGAAGCCGGCGGGAAGCCAGGTGCGGCCCTCGTCGGAGGAGCGTTCGACCGCGTAGCGGAAGACGCCCACGTTGTCCTCGCTTGCGACCCACGTGACGTTCAGGTATCCGAAGCCCGTGTCGAGGACCCGGAGCGCCGCCGGGATCGTGGGCGGCGTCACATCGGTGCGCGTGGTCACGTTGGAATAGTACACGGCCGGGTTCCCGAGGCGGTCCTCGAGGAGCACCTTGACCTCGTACGAGGTGGAGGGTGCCAGGTCATCGAGGCCGATGCGGTGGGTCGTGCGGAGGGCGAGGGACTCGCGCGGCGACCCGAATGCGGGGTCGCCGGACCGCTTCGTGAGCACGACCGCCGTGGACGCTTCACTCGTCTCGAAGGCAAGGGTCGCCGAGGCGAACCCGACCGGGTTCCAGACGAGGCCGCTCGGGCTGAGGCGCGGCGGCGTCATGTCGAGGAGGATCGAGTCCCGCGCCGTGATGCTGTTCCCGGCGAGGTCGCTGACCACGATGGTGACGTCCTTGATGCCGTCGCCTTCCCCGAGGAGCCACGGGAGGGCGAGGAAGCCGTCCCGGAGGCGGTTGCCGGTGATGGTGGACGAGTCGCCGTCGGTGGTGATGGTGATCGATTCCACTCCGGAGAGGGCGTCGGACGCCTCGATCTGGAGGGTGACCTGACGATCCGCGGTCGCATCCGCGTTCTCGTCGATGCGGACGCGGGCGAGGGGGTTCGTGCGGTCGATGGAGAAGGTCACGGGGCGCGCCTTCCCGGCGTTGCCGAGGGCGTCGACCGCGTAGTAGTACACGGTGTGGACGCCTTCCTGGTCGAAGATGATCGGCTCCTTGAGCACCGTGAACGACCCGGTGCGGTTCGTGAAGGACACGTGGGTGACCGGACCGCCGGCGACGCCGTCCTCGGCCGCGAAGTCGAGGGTGACCTTGCGGGCGAACCACGGGCCCGTGGGTGCCGGCGTGAACACGGGGACCACGACGGGCGGGTTGTTGTCGATGGCGAAGACGGGGCTCTCGCGCTCGATCGGGTCCTTCGCGTTGAGGTCCGTCGTGATGCGGACCAGGAGCTTCGCGTTCAACGTGTCCGGGATAACCCGGCTGTCGAAGAGGAAGGTGCGCGTCG
>JBFILE010000018.1:0-20913 GCA_041599855.1 Thermoplasmatota archaeon | reverse complement strand
TGGGTGCGCGTCGCCTCATCGTACTCGATCGTGTCGTTCAGCATCACGTTGTTCATGATGCGCGCGATGACGGGCTCGATGTCGGGGACGGGCCGGTCGAGGATCTGGGCGCTCTTCTCCGCGATCTTCGGGAGGATCCTGCGGATGACGGCTTCCTTCTCCTTCATCTTGGCAAGCTTCGCGCGCTTGCGCACATGGCTTCCGAGCTTCCGGCCGCATTCCTGGAGGGCGAGCTTGATCTCGTTCTGGATGTCCTCGATGTCGGCGATGGCTTCCTTCGCCTCGCTCGTGAAGGGCACGTTCACGCTGGCCACGTGGACGAGCATGACCGCAGGTCCGGTGGGCATGCCGCGGCCGCCGCGCTGGTCGAGTTCGTACCGGCGCCAGTCCACGCTCTCGACCGCAGCGGTCGAGACGCATGCGCCCTTCTGGTAGAGGAGCGGGACCCGGTTCGCGAACCGGATGACGCGGCAGGTGTCATCCTTGGGGAGGCCGCCGCCATAGGCGAGGCCGACCTCCACCTGGAAGGGGCGGCCGGAGTACACGTTCGGCGGGCGGGTGACGGTGGCGATGAATTCCGTGTCCGGAAGCTCCTTCTTCAACCCTTTCTTGACGAGGACTTCGCCGATGGGGCTCAGGCAGTCCGTGGGCGGCGCCATGAGCTTCGTGTCGTTGAACGCGTCGAGGAGGGCGCGCCCTTCGGGCACATCGATGCGGGTGGGACGCATGCGGGACAGGGTCTCGCCGTCCTTGCCGAGGATCTCCCCCATCTTCTCGAAGACCTCCTTCGCCTTCGAGGTGCTCACGCGGCTGAACTCGCTCTGGATGAGGGCCGTGAGGGAGGGGTGGCCCGTGTCCTTCGCGATCTTGAGGAGTTGCCCGAGTTCGATGCCGTGGGGGTGGGGCTTGATCTCGGTCGTGGGTTCCGGGATGAGTTCCGTCGCGCGGTCGAACAGCGTGACGGTGCCGTCCGGTTCCTTCAGGGTGATCTTCGCGTGGGGGTTCACGATGGCGGTGCCGCGGAGGTACTCGTACACGCTCGTCTGGCCGCGCATGTACTTCCCGATGAGGTGGATGGACACGTGGGTGCCGTGGGGTTTCTCCCAGCTTGTCACGGACTGCTTCACGAAGTCGGGCTTGTTGTTGCGGGTGTCGAGCTTGAGGTGCACGACGTTCACGGGCTCGCCGTCGCCGATCTTGGATTGGACGACCGCCGGCTTCCCCGTGGTGAGTTGCCCGTACATGACGGCAGCGGAGATCCCGATCCCCTGCTGCCCGCGGGATTGGCGGATGGCGTGGAACCGTGACCCGTAGAGGAGCCGCGCGAAGATGTTCCCCATCTGGCGCTTGACGATTCCAGGGCCGTTGTCCTCGACGACGAGTTCGTACTCGGCATCCTTCAGGCCGCCGCCACCGGAGACACGATTCACCTCGACGCGGATCTCGGGCAGGATGCTGGCTTCCTCGCACGCATCGAGCGCGTTGTCGACGGCCTCCTTCACCGCAGTGAGAAGTGCGCGCGTCCCGGAATCGAAGCCGAGGATGTGCTTGTTGCGCTCGAAGAACTCACTGACGGAGATCTCCTTCTGTTTCTTTGCGAGGTCCTCGGCTATGTGACGCGCCACGCGGTGTCCTCCAAGCCGCCCGGAACCGGGCGACGGGTCGAATCGACGGGGACCCACCGGGCGGGCGCCCACGCTTTCGCGTGTGTACCCGACGATGCATCCCGGCGGCCCGAGGGCGCGCCTTGGCCTTGAGCGTTACGAAGAGCAGCCTTCCATCGGAAGGCACGGCGGCCCACCCTTGTCGCTTAAGGAGAAGGCCCACGCGGCAGGGCGGACCGCTCTCGGCGAGGGTCCGCATGCCGCCGCAGCCCCGTGGACCCGCCACAGGTGGGCCCACGAGAATCGACAATACCGGCGGCGGCCGCTCGAGGGATGCCGTCCCGCTCTCCTCCCGCCGGTTCAGCCACGTCGACGAAGAACCGCCGCGGCGGCCACCCCGGCGAGGATCAGCAGCGCGCCCGGGCCGGGTACTGCGCTGGCACTCGCCACGGCGATCTCCACTTCGCCGACGGCGGGCGGCTTCTGGGAATTGTCGATGCTGATCCCGGTGCCGGTCACGGTGATCGTGCCGTTGAGGCTCTGCGTCCACGGCACTTCGAGGTGCACGTGGACGGTCGCTTCCGAGGGTTCGCCGGCGGGCACGGCCGGGGAGCCGAGCCGGATGGCGGCTGGAGCCGTCACCCGCGCGTTGGCGAGGAGGCTCGAAACCGCGAAGGTCACATCGACGGGGCCATTCCCGTGGTTCGCGACACGAACCGGAATGGTGTGCGCACGCCCGCCCTTGAGGACGGCGGCATCCGCCTCAACGACGAGGGCGCCGAGGAAGTCGGGCTGGATCGGGAGTGTACTCTTCTGATTGGGCGGCGCCGCCACGTTGCCTCCGCCCGTGGCCTCGACCTGGAGGGACACATTCCGGCGCTGGAATGCGGGTGCGAGTTCGTGGGCCGTGACGTTCAGGGTGCCCTGGAAGACCCGGGAGCCGTTCTGGAGGGCATTCGCGGGCGGGGAAAGGTCCACGGTCCACCGGTCGGGGGTGAAGGTCACATTGGCCCAGTCCGGCTGCTCGATGAGGGACACCGCAAGACGGATCGGCTCGTTGGATGCGGCGCCCATGCCCCACGTGTACGTGACGCGATAGGAATAGACGTGGATGCGACCGGGCACGACC
The DNA here is from genome assembly GCA_041599855.1 of Thermoplasmatota archaeon. Classification (GTDB taxonomy): domain Archaea; phylum Thermoplasmatota; class SW-10-69-26; order JACQPN01; family JAJPHT01; genus JBFILE01. The sequence goes on along the minus strand of JBFILE010000018.1, from coordinate 18,180 downwards.
GGGGTTCCGGGGTCCGGGATGGAGATGGAGACGCTCGAACGGACGGGCGGGTCCTGCGCCTCGGCAAGGGGGATGGCCGGCATGGCGGCGAGGAGCATCAGTCCGACGAGGAGAAGCGACTTCGTGCCCATGGACGGGCTCCGAAACCGATGCCTCGCCATAAACCCCGCGCCCGGCGTGGACGACGAGCGTGCCGCGGCGGTCGGGGACCAGGGCGCCCCGACGGCCAAGCCGGGTCGTGACCGGGCGCCACGCTTCACGGGCCCCGCACGCGCGAGGGCGGACGGCCTCCCCGACGACGAAACCAGCATCCTGCAGAACGGGCCCGCAGGCACGCGGATGGACCCGCAGCCGCATGGGCTGCGGAACGCTCACCGTCATGGATGGGAGATCACGCCGCCCGCCATGGGCGGCATCGCCGCGGTCGGCCGGAGATCAGGCGAAGGCTTGATCCTTGGCGAGACTGGAAGCCGCTTCGATCTTGCCGCTCAGGAGCTTGCGGATGGCGCGCTCGAAGTCGGCCATCGTGACCTCGTCGCGCTCGTCGCGGATGGCGAACATGCCCGCCTCGGTGCAGACGGCCTTCACATCGGCACCGGTGGCATCCTCGCCCGCGAGGACCGCGATGCGGTCGAGGTCCACGTTGGTTGCGAGGGCCATGCGGCGCGTGTGGATGTTGAAGATCTCGCGCCGTCCATCGTGGTCGGGTTTCGGGATCTCGATGATGCGGTCGAACCGTCCGGGCCGGAGGAGCGCACTGTCCAGCATGTCCGGGCGGTTGGTCGCAGCGATGATCTTCACGTCGCCGCGCGCACTGAAGCCATCCATCTCGGCAAGCAACTGCATGAGGGTCCGCTGGACTTCGCGGTCCCCGCTCGTGGACGCCTCGTAGCGGCTGGCTCCGATGGCGTCCAATTCATCGATGAACAGGATGCTGGGCGCCTTCTTCCGTGCGAGTTCAAACATCTCGCGGACGAGGCGGGCGCCTTCACCGATGTACTTCTGGACGAGTTCGCTGCCGGCAAGCTTGATGAACGTCGCGTCCGTGTGGTGGGCGACGGCTTTTGCGAGGAGGGTCTTCCCGGTTCCCGGGGGACCGTGCAGCAGGACGCCCTTGGGCGGGTCGATGCCGACGCGCTCGAAGAGTTCGGGGCGCGTCATGGGGAGTTCGATCATTTCGCGGATCTCGCGGACCTGCTCGCCCATGCCGCCGATCTCCTCGTAGGAGATGTCGGGGGCTTCGATGACCTCGGCGCCGTACACGCTGGGGTCGAGGCTGGCCGGCAGGATGCCGACGACGGAGAGGGATTGCTGGTTCAGGGAGACGCGGTCACCGGGTTTCATGGCGTCCTTATCGACGAATTCGGCGACGTGGACCACGAAGTGCGGGCCGGTGCTTGACTTCAGGATCACGCGGCCATCCTCGAGGGAATCCTTGATGTAGCCCACGATGAGCGGGGGACTCTTCAGCTTCTCGAGTTCCGCCTTCACGTGCTTGAGTTCCCGGGCGATGCGCTGCCGGTCGTTCTCCGAGTTCCGGTACTGGGTCTCGAGGCGGCGCTTCTGGTCGCGGAGTTGGCTGTTCCGTTCCTCCAGGTGCTTGAGGCGGTCGAGAAGGTACCGCTGGTACTCCTCGCCGGAGAGTCCGTTCTCGTCCGGGGAAGTCGACTTGGAAGGCCCCTCGGTCTTGGAGGGGGATTTCGACTCTCCGCGAGGCGAAGATCGTTGAGAAGGATTAGGGGACTCCTCGGCCATGTGATGCCACCCGAGGCGGAGCCGTGGATGCCCTCGAACCACTTGGGTTCGTGGACGACGGAGCCGCAGGCTCAGCTTACCCGTTCGCGGTATTTAGGCGTTATTATACACGAGGTGGCAAGGACATGGTGTCCGTAGCGACCCCACAACCCCTTTCCGGCGGCGGCCCGCTGCGGCGAGGGTGAGCCCCCGCGGCGCGGCCCGTGGCAGCCCCGCCGCAGCGGACTCCCTCAGGCGCGCAAAGGCCGCCCGGGCCGGCTGGCGGATGCCCCCGCTCCCGGGATGGGACCCCGGCCCCCAGGAATCACCGTTAAGTCCTTGGCCAGCCTTGCGGGGTCCCAGCATGCCTTGTGAAATGTGCGGCAAGGATACGGGGCTCCGTCGTGCCCTCGTCGAGGGGACCATGATGAACGTCTGCCCCTCGTGCGTGAAATTCGGCGTCGAACAGGCCCAGCAGGCCGGCGTCCGCGAGGTCACGGGCCGGAGCAGCATGGTCGAAAGCCTGGAACGCCGGGATCGGCGGTCGAAGAGCCGGGACATCTACTCGGAGATCGAGGAGGAACTCGTCCCGGACTACGGCGACGTGATCCGCGATGGCCGAACCCGGAAGGGGCTCGACCTCGATCAGCTCGCCCAGAAGCTGCTGGAGAAAAGGACTGTGCTCGCCCACGTGGAAAGTGGCGACATGCGTCCGCCTGACGCCCTGGTGAAGAAGCTCGAGCGCGAGCTTGACATCAAGCTCACGGAAAAACCGGAAGCGGCGTACCAGATCAAGAAACAGGGGGGCGAGAAGGCCCTCACCCTCGGCGACCTCCTGAAGGAACAGATGCGGAAGAAGGACTGAGCACGACCGCCGCCCGATGTCGGGTTCAACGCGACGGACGCAACACGCGGACCACGGGTGTTGCGTCTGCCCGCGGCCATCGGGGCAGCCTGCCCAGATGGCTTCGCCGCGGCATCATGCCGTCGGCCCTCCCGACCCGCGGTGCTTCCGGGGCGCGCCCCAATCATTATCAGGCGCGGAACGGTTCGGCGGCCATTCCCGGAGGGACTTCTTTGACGTTCGATGCCGATGCTCTCGAAAAGTACCGGAAGGCCGGCAATATCACCGGTCGCGCGCGCGAGTACGGCGCGAGCCTCCTTGCGCCCGGGGTCAAGATCATCGATGTTGCCATCGCGGTCGAGGAGTTCATCCGGAAGGAAGGCGGCGAGCCCGCATTCCCTTGCTGCATGTCCATGAACGAGGATGCCGCCCACGACACGCCTGCGCCCGGGGACGACCGCGTCCTGAACGAAGGCGACCTCGTGAAACTGGATTGCGGCGTCCAGGTGGACGGCTACATCGGCGACACCGCAATCACGGTGGAGGTCGGCACATCGCGCCGGCAACACCTCATCGCGGCGGCCCGGCAGGCCCTCGACGCGGCCCTCGACACGGCGCGCGCGGGCGTCGAGATTCGTGCCATCGGAGCGGCGGTCGAGAACACCGTCAAGGGACTCGACCTCCGGCCGGTCGCGAACCTCACGGGACACAGCCTGGAGCGCTACCACCAACACGCGGGCCTCAGCATCCCGAATGTTGCCGCCGGCACCGGCACGCTGGAAGCCGGCACCGCGGTCGCCATCGAACCCTTCGTGACGGATGGCGTCGGAAAGGTGCGGGACACGATCGGCGGCAACATCTACCACCTGCAGGCGGGCCGCCCGCCCCGGGACCCGGTTGCGCGCAAGGCACTCCAGTACATCTCGGAGCACCACGCGAAGCTGCCATTCGCCGGTCGCTGGGTGGAATCCGCCGTCGATGCGCGGAAGCTGCCCTACGCCCTGCGGACGCTGGAGCGGAACGGCAACCTGCACCATTACCCCGTCCTTCGCGAAGCCGGCGATGGATGGGTCGCGCAGATGGAGCACACGGTGCTCATCCTCGAGGACGGGATCGAAATCACGACGCGGGTGTGAGGAGGTCGGCCGCGCGCGGCACGGACCCCCGGCCGGACACCCACCTCACTAGCGCGTCCCGCGCACTGCCAGGAGCGTCCCGCGCACTGCCAGGAGCGTCCCGCGCGCTGCCCGTGCCTGCGTCGGACACGCAGACCTCCGGCACCGGTTGGACACGTGGCGGCGCCCCCACACGGCACTTCGCCGCCGGGAATCATGCCTTCACCAGCCTCAGCGATGCCCATTGCCGAACAACGGTACCGGGGCGGTCGACGGCGAGTCCACTACAGGAAAAATGGATCGCGGCCGCCAGAACATGGGGCCGCAAATGACAGGGATGGAAGGGAGCTGGCCTCACAAGGAGGGGATGGGATGCACTTAACAACTACCAGCCGGGCCCTTCCAAGATCGTATTACTGGATGCAGTTATTAAAAGCTTTTGGAAGGATGCGCCCCCATATATCCACCGGGCATCAACATGCCGGGCCGGGGAGACATATCGGGGCATTTCAAACCCGGATGGGGGCGACGGCACACCCGCAATGCACCCCGCCAGAGGTTGCAGGGGGTTCATCGGCCGCAGACCCCGCGAAATGGCCCACTTCCGCGCCGATCATGATGACCGGCGGGGCGTCACGAAGGCAACGGGAGTCTGGATGACGAACAGAAGGCACGTGCGCAGCGGGTTGTCGCGCGCAGCGGGTTGTCGCGCGCAGCGGCGGATGTCGCGCCCGAAGATGACCGCGCCCGCGCCATGGCGCGGGAAGCCCCGAGGATCAGGGCCGGAGGGCCGTCCGCCGACGCAAGGCGCGAACACGGATCGGGACGAACCCGACCGCGTCACATTCCTCACGAAGGAGTGATGGTGACGACGTTGTTGCCGCGGAGGACAACGGTACCGAGTCGGCGCTGGTTCTCGTCGAACCGCTCGTCCGTCTCGTCGAGAACGAGGTTCATGTACTGGTCGTAGCCCACGAGCTTGCCTTCGAGGACGCGGCCGTCCTTGAGCTGCAGGGCCATCTTCTTGTTCATGGAACGCTCGAGAACGTCGAGGGGCAGAGCCATCAGGACACCTGCTCCGCGATTCCGCTTGCCTCATAAGAACCTTTGGCGCGCCGGGTCGGTGCCCATGGCCCCGGACGACGAGGGATCGCCCTTGAAGAAGTGCAGGATCTCGGCCTCGATGTGGTCCGTCACCACCATGTCCGGGATGTCGCGGGCGAGGACCGTGGCCCGCCGGTCGAGGATCACCGCAACGCCTCGATCCGCGGGGGACCGGATGAGCCGACCGAGGGCCTGGAGGACGCGCCGCATCATCGGAGCCTCCACCGCGTACTCCCAGCCACGGCCGAAGCGCCGCTCGTAGAACCGCTCAAGCGCCGTGAGGTGCGCGCTCGGTGGCGGATACGGGAGGCCCACGAGGATCACGACCTCCAGCTCGGATCCCGGGAAGTCGAGGCCCTCGGCGATCCGTCCACCCATGACACTTGCAAGACTTCCCCCGTGGCTGCTCCTGAAGCGCGCAATGCCGTCCATGAGTTCTGCCTGCCGGATTCCGGGACGGTCCACGATGGCATCCGGGCCGAGGCCGTCCACGACCCGCATCATCACATCCCGGCTTGCCGCGAACATCACGACGTTCCGATCGGTGCCGTTGCGCACGGCCGCTACGCGTGCCCGGATCCGTCCCCACATGCCGGGGTCCTTATGGACCTCGGCGAAGCGCGTCGTCACGCTCGGGTCGCACAGGACGCGCCGATTCGCGGCAGCAAACGGGCTTGGGAAGGAGCGCACGGTGGTGTCCGGGGGAAGCCCGATCGAGTCCCGGTACTCAAGCAGGGGCCGGAGGGTTCCCGACACGTGGAGGGACGCGTGGGTGCGGGTCAGGATGTCCGTGACGAGCGACGGATCGAGGGCGCGCACGGCCATGCGCGGTTCTCCGGCGTCATTCCGCTCGATGAGGTGGGCGTATGCGTCGGATTCGCCGGCCGCGGACGCGAGGTCCAAGAAGCGCCCGACGGAGGCCGCGTACGATCGGGGCACGCGGCCCGCCTGCAACCGCCGCTTGCGCACGCCTTCCGCAAACGCCTCGATCGCATCAATGGCGCGGGCGAGGCGGACCGTGCTCCATTGCAGCGCGGTGAGGATCTCGGTCTTGAAGGCCTCGGACCCGAGGAGGGCATCGCGATCGGCGCGCTCGGCAGCAGCCTCCGCCGGGAGTTGGGTGCGCGCCGTGTCCAGCACGATGCGTTCGAGGACGTCGATGAGCGCGGTCAGACGCACGCCTTCGCCCACTTCCGGGTCGCCATGCTCGCGGGCTTCAGCCGCCGCACGCTCAAGGGTGACGAGCGACAATTCCGCGCTTGCGAGTTCCCGGGCGAAATCGGGCACGTTGTGGGCCTCGTCCACGATGACGACAAGGTCCTCGACGCGGGCTTCGATGCTCCGGAGGAAGGTGTGTCGCAGTCCCGGATGGAGGAGATAGATGTAGGGGCAAACGATGAGGAAGGCGCGCGGCAGGACATCGCGGGCGACAAGGTACGGACAAGCTCCCTCGCCCGCGGCCGCATCCGCGAGTTCCTCCGCCGTCAGGACCTCGGCCTCGAGACGCGATGCGAGGGAGACGAGGCGCTCCGGCGTCAGGCCCTGATAGAAGCGACAGGGCGCGACCCCCGACGACGGGCCCGTCGTCCGGGTCGGATCCCCGGTTGCGGACCCCGCGGACCCGGGAGATGGTCCGGAGTCGGGCGGCGCGGCGCCTCCGGAAGCGACACGGTCGGCCGCGCGGCACGATGCGCGGCACATGCGCCCCAATTCCTCCGGCGTGGCCTCGGCGAAGGCGGCATCCTCGCGGGTGCGCGGGCACATGTGTGCGCGCCCTTGGAGGGCAACCGCCGGCCCGATGGACGGATCCATGCCGCGCATGGCCCGGTACTCGAGCATCACCTGCCGTTCCTGGCTGTTGGTGCGCACCATGTACACGATGCGTTTCCCGCGCCGCTTCGCTTCCGGGATGGCGGCAGCCAGGGTGCAGACGGTCTTGCCGGTGCCCGTGGGACTCTCCACCACGGCGTCGCCTCCACGAACCACGGCAGCCCGCAGGTGGGCCACGAGCTCGGTCTGGCCCTCACGAGGCGGATAAGGGAACACATCCACGACGCCCCCATCCCCGGCACGGCTCCGAGAATGCGACGGAGGGCTGGCCGAACCTACTGAGGCGAAGCGCGCGTGGCGCTGCGGCGTGCAGCGCTCCATTGATTGGGAGGAATCGTAGGGCCAGGAAGGGGATGGTCGGGTGCGGGCCGCATGTTGGAGCCGGCGCAGGTGCCGGCCGCATCAGGAGCGCAGCAGGCGGCAGAATCGCCACGTAGCCATGGAAGGGGATGATCGGCGATGCCGGGGTCGGCGCCCGCCTGAAAAAACAGTTCAGGATTCGAACGGCCTTCGGGGCGCGGCATCACGCCGCACCCCTGGCCTGGATCGGGTGTTCAGCGGCTCGCGCGCGCCGCCCAGATGTCCTCCGGGAGGTCGTTGTAGATGTCCCCGAACTCGTCGGAGGTGCGCGCCTGCTTCTTGCGGTGCGAATCCGCGGAGGCAAGGATGCGGTCCTTGCGGAAGAGCCAGTAATGGGTCCGCCACTCGCGGCCGTCGTAGAGCGTGGTTTCCTCGCGCTCGGTCGTCAGGAGACCTTCCTCTTCGAGGATGTAGAAGAGCTGCCGGTCCTCGGGCTCCAATACATTGTCGATGATGCGGTCGTTGAATCCGAAGATGTCCATCACGAATTCCGAGTCACGCTCGGCTTCGGGCGACGCCAATCCGATTCGGTCCATGATGGCCTGGCTGAGATCCTCCACGGTAATGATTTCCAGGTCCGCCTCTCGTCGTGACAGCTTCATCGTGAACAACTCCTCGATCGGCACGGCTCGGCAATCCACTACGGTCATGACCCACCAGTCGACCGTTCGTTCTCGACCACAATCGATCGGAAAACGAGGGAAAGCGCGATGCACGAACCCGATGTGCAACCCCCTCTGTTGCCATGCGCGTATATATACGTTTCGAAGGCGCAATCCGGAATCATGAGGAGACTTCACATGGTTCACCCCTGGCCGGGAAACAATTCAACCGTCGAACAGCGCCCCGGATCCGACCGACGCGGCCCCTCGCTGACCGATGCCGGACCGCCAGGGCACCCCCGCCATGGCGTCCGCCTGCGGGGTATCGACGGGCGGGGCGCGTGCGCGCCCATGGGTGCGTGCGCGAGGCCCCGCAAGGACCTTGCCGTTGACCGCCGCGGCGAAAATCCGGGCATTCTCGACCCACCGCCTGCTAACGTTCAAATAGGGGAATCGGCTTCCCGGCATGGTTTCCATGGCGATTTGGCAAGGCGGATCCCTGCGTAAGACGACTGGCGGTCGGATCAAACTCGCGTACAAGAAGAAGCGCTTCCAGGTCGGACGTGAGCCCATGCTCACCACGATCAGCGACACCACGCGCAAGGCCCTCCGCACGACGGGCGGCAACTCCAAGCAGGCGCTCCTCACCGTGAAGGACGTCAACGTGACGGACCCGAAGACGGGGAAGACCACGCGCGCGGAGATCAAGACCGTGACCGGCAACCCGGCGAACATCCACTACGTGCGTCGGAACATCGTGACCAAGGGCGCCCTCATCGACACGAGCGCCGGCAAGGCCCGCGTCACGAGCCGCCCCGGACAGACGGGCGTCGTGAACGCCGTCCGGGTCGCGTGAACATCGACGACTCCGGGTTCCAGGATCCCCCATGGTCTCCAAGCGCGACGAGAAACTCGTCCTCTGGCCCATCTATTTCGACGTGGATGAGCCGCGGCCCTGGCGACGTGTCCCGAAGGACCTCGCCATCCACGGCCCCACGGCCGACGCCATCGCCAAGGCGGCGGCACAACTGCGGCTGAGCCCCGTCCTGGAACGGGGCGTCGCCCACCCGGCCCGCTGGTATGAGAAGAGCGGGCGCGTCCTCATCGACGTGCGCGGGTCCAAGAGCGTGCTCGTGCAGCAGATCGCGGAGATCCTTTCCGCGAGCCGCCGGCAATCGTGAGTGGGCCCCTCGGCACCCGCGGTTCCTGCGGGGCGCGGCGGCTCCACGCCTTCCTGCCGTCACATGCCTTTGCCGCAACCTGCGGTTTGCAACCCTGCACGGACTGCCCCGGCGAATCGGCGCGGCCCGTGCGTCACCGGTCAGCGGCCACCCTTCGCATGTTTCCGCATCCAGACGGCACCGACGACCAGCGCGCCCACGACCCCGGGAAGCCCCGGTGCAGGAGTGAGCGATAGGGGCGTGCCTTGCGTTTCGTGCCCCCTCGGCGTTTCGTTCCCGGCCCGGAACGATTCGTTCGTGCCGGGATCCGGGTCGTCCGTGGCATTCCCGTTCAGCGCGCCCCGTCCGATGGAGGGATCATCGCCGTCATCGTCACCGGTGGCCGTCGCGGCATGCACCGTGACGGATCCGAGGTCGATCGTTGCGGCTCCAGTGAGTCCGAGCGCGATGCGGAAGGTGCCGGTCTCTTGCGGTGCGTGGTCTTCCACGCGCCGCTCCGCGGCGCCGGGTGGAAGGATCGCGCTGTTGACCTGGGCGATCGCGCGACCATCCAGGAGAAGCACGAGTGTGGCGACCCCGTTCGCGGTTCCGACATTGCGGACCGTAACCTCCGCAACGAAGGAGTCCCCGAGGGTGATGTTCCGGGGTTCGAGGCGGGGATCATCGATCTCGAAGCGGGCCACTTCCGGTTCGACCGGTTCCGGTGGGGGGTGCTCGACGACACGGAAGGCGACGCGTACGTCGCCGCCTTCTGCTGCCGTTGTCGCCGCATGGTCACCGGCACGCGTGGTCTCCATGATGGCGCGGCCGTCGGGTCCGGTGGTCAGGGTTTCCGGGTCGGAGCCGGGCCCGGCGACACGGATGGTGGCCCCGGCGACCGGCCCCCCGTCGGTGGTCACGCGGAAGGTGATGGTGTCGCCGAGAATGACTTCGTCCGCGTCCACGGTGATGACAACGTGGGGCACGACGGTGAGTGCTGTTGAGGTGGACGCCCCGTTCACGTGGACCGTGAGGGTGCCGGCCTTGATGGGGAAAATGGGCACGGTGGCCCGCCCGGTCGGCCCCGAGCGGACCTCCGGCGTGCAGCCCCCCGTCGCCGACACGGGATTCCCGCAGAGGGCCACATTCGTCCCTTGGACGATGGGGTTCCCGGACGGACCCGTGAGCTGCACCGCGACGTCCATGGGTACGCCAACGCGCCCCACGACAGGTTCGACCGCTGCCGCGGGCAGGAAAACGGCAAGGGATCCGCTCGCCGGCTGCATGGTGCCGCCGCCGGGCGTGAATGAGAAGGTGGACGGGACGTCACCGCCATCGATGACCTGCGCGGTCCCGACGCCATCCACGATGCGCACCGTGTCCGCGGCAGGGGAGGTGTTGTCGATGACCCGGATCGAGCCGCCTTCGACCGTGAGCATCCCCTGCGCGGGAACGCCCCCGGGGCCGCGGACCGTGAAGGTCGCACGCGCATCGTCATCGATCGTGGTTCCCTGCACGACGAATCCGGGTGAGACGGTGACATCGGCCTTCGCGGGCCAGAGACGGGGCTCGCCACGCAGGTTCGTCAGGTGACCGTCAGCAGTCTCGACGAACAGGTGTCGAGGCCCCTCCGCAACGCTCCCCGTGTAGGGGAACGACGTGTTCGCCGGTTGCCCGAGACGTTTCCATTCGGCCGGGACATCCGCGCGGATCCGCGATTGGTCCCCGGTGAGGGAATGGAGCGCCGTCAGCGTCTTCGTGTCCACGAGATAGAAGTTGTATTGCCTACCCGTGGGGTAGGTTCCTCCTTCCTTGACGGTGGCCGCCACTTCGATGGGGAGCCCGGCGAGGACCTCGGCGGGATCCAGTCCTGCCACGAGTGCGGCACCCGGAATGAGGGCGATGGCCGTGTACGAATGATTCCAGTGGGGCGCGGCGCCGTACGACCCCACGGCGACCACGTGGGTGCCGGACCCCCCGCGCGGGGTGAAGGTAAGCTCGTAGTTCCCGTTCGCGCCGCGCCCGGGTGAGCCGTCCCCGTGGACGGTCGTGAGGTGACCCGTCTCATCGAACAGTGCCACGGCCCCGGTCGTGACCGGGGTTCCCGTGGCTGTTGCGAGCCGGTACGTGGCGGTGGTCGGCGCGTATTGGACAACGTGGGTCGTGTCGGTGGTGATCCTCGAACCGGGCCCGCCGGCGGACGGCGCGCCGCTGCCGGGCTGCGCGGTTGCGTCCCATGCGACCGCCTGGCTTTCGCCACGCCAGTTGATGTCGAACGTCACGTGCGCCAGCCCCCGCTCCGGTGTGAAGGCGACCTGCCACGTGTCGCCGGCACCTTGCACGTTGGCGGAGCCGGGCAGCACATCTCCCCGGATCGTGATGTTGCCGGAGTCAAAGGGTCCGTCCGCATTCCCGGGGTGCGTTCCCGGGTCGCCGCCCCGGATGGTGAGGGTGACGGAGACCGTCCCGGCTGCCGTGGGGGATTCGCTGTCCGGCACCGGTGCGGGAACCTTGTCGGAGGTGGGCGTGACCGATACGACGACCCGCTCCGCCGCAGGTAAGGACAGCGTGAAGGTGCCCACATACTCGGGGTCGGAGCCCCCGAACCTGTCGTTCGTGACGGACCACTCGTGGATGCCGGCCGCCCAATGGGCCTGGCCGGGCTCCGCGCCGGTCGGGCTGTAGGTGAGGTCCCCCCCGGACCCCAGTGACATGGCGCCCGCGTAGGGAGCAGGAGACCCGTCCACTTGCCGGGGATTCGCAGCCCCGGGGCCGTGGAACGTGTAGTGCGCCTGCCGGTGGTCGGGGAAGGTGAGCGTCACCTCGGTCGTGCCCGCCGGGGATTGTGCAAGCACATCCACGGAGGTTCCGGGAAAGGTCACGGAAAGGGTCAGGCTGTCGTCGCCGCCCGCGCGCTCCGTTCCGCTCTTCCTTGCCACGTTGACCGGCTGCGGCTGGATGACGAACACCCCGGAGCCGGTGGATTCAGCGCCGGTCACCGTCCCGCCGGAGAGGACGGGCGGTCCGCCGGCAGTCGACCGGTAGGCATGGATCGGGTGGGACCCGGCACCGAGGACGGAGAGGTTGATGAGAATGGGGTATTGGCCGTCCGTGCCTGCGTCCTGCTTCCAACCGGAGGCGCCGAGGCCGGGCATCCAGATGGTCGCGTCATTGACGGGGGCGGACCCTTGGAAGACCGAGATCGTGTACCACTTCGTCGCCCGTTCGAAGGTCACCACTGCGGGGGCAATGGAAACCGTGAGGTCCTCGCGCACCTGGCCGCGGAATGGGATGTCGCCGCCCGACCCGGACACCCGCCATTCCCCGGCGATGTCGATGAGGGCTGCGGGGAAGGTGGCCCAGATTCCGTGCTGGCCGGGGGATCCTGCGCCATCACGTTGGCGGGCCGCAACGTGGGCCCTCGCCGTCCCTGCGGGATCGATCAGGCTGACCGTGTCGGTGACGGATGCACGTCCCGTCATGTTGGCGTTGAGGTCGTAGACGCTGCCGTACGTGATCTCGCCGCCCGAGAGTACGCCGGCCCCATCGAGGAATCGGTCGGGTGCGCCGGTGGCGTTCCCGGTGGTCGAATGATCAGCGGAGGCTGGGAGTGCCACCGCGGCGAGCGCGGCGACCAATGCGAGCATCGTTATGGTGTGACGGATGCGACGGTGGTGCGGGCCCTTCGGATCGGAAGCGGAACCGGGCAAGGAGAATCGGATATGGCCACCCGGATGACCGATGATCCGGACGGTTAAGAGATTTTCCGAATGGGTCCGGGGAAACGGGCCGGATCCCGCCAAGGCGCGGGTGTCGGAGGGCACGGGCCCGGTCCGGCTTTCGGCGACCCGGGTCTCCGTTCCGGGACGGACGCGAGCGTGGCTCGCATCATCGTGAAGAAAAAGGAGTGGAGCGCCCCCGGTTTCCCGGAGGCGCTCCGATTCGTTCGCGCAGTTACCCTACGGGCTCACTCAGTCCTTGCGGCGGAGGAGCACGAGGGCGGCACCGAGGGCCGCGAAGAGCGCGAAGACACCGAAGCCGGGCGTGCCCGTGGCGGGCTCGGTCGGCGTCGGGGTCGTCGGCGTCGTCGGGGTCGGCGTCGTCGGCGTGGTCGGGGTGGGCGCCTGGACCTCGTTGACCTTGACGGTCTGGGCCTCGGTCGCTTCGCCACCGTTCACACGGAGCTGCACATCGAAGGTACCGGCCGTGGGCGGCGTGTACGTCTCCTGGCGGCTCTGGCTCGCGCCAGGGTTCAGGGTGGAGGTCTGGAAGACCTTCACGACGTTGCCGTTCACGATGAGCTCGACTTCCGCGCGGCCCGCGCCGTCACCGGTGTTGGTGATCTTCGCCGTGGCCGTGACGGTCTGGCCGAGGTCGATCTCGTTCGGGTTCAGGGAGGCTTCCGAGATCTCGAACTTGGCTTCCTTCGGCTCTTCCGGCTCCGGCGGGGGCGCCGTGACCGTGAAGGCCACGGAGTCCGTGACACCGTTGTGGGTGACACGCGCGGTGTACGTGCCCGCCTTCATGGGGGTGTACTCGGCCATGCCGTTGGCGTCCGTCATCACGCTCGCGGATTCGGGGCCGCTGATGGTGACGTTCGCGTTGGCGAGCGCACCTTCGGAGTTGACCTCGATCTTGACCGTGTTGTTCGCCTCGATGACGGAGGGGCTCACCGTGATGGAGACGCCGCTCGAGATGAGCATCGTCGCATCGGTGGGGTCACCGTTCACGTGGAGGCGGATGTCGCCGTTCACCTGGGGCACGAAGCTGACGGTGGCCTTGCCGTTCGCGTCAGACTTCACTTCGCCGGTGCAGCCCGTCGAGGAGACGATGGGCGCGCCGCAGAGTTTCACGTTCACGACTTTGGCCAGCGGGGAGCCGTCCTTGTCGAGGAGCGTGATCTGCGCAACGACCGTCTTGCCGACGACCGCGCTCTTGGGCGTGATCTCGACGTTGGGGCCGATGACGCGGAGTTCACCATCTGCGACCTCGAAGGTTCCGCTCGTGGGCATGAACTCGAGGGCGAGGTTGCCGATCTTCATTCCCTTGAAGGTGGCGTTCCCGACACCCTTGGTGATGGTGATCGTCGTGCCGCTCGCCGTGGTTCCGTTGGCGAAGGTCACGTTGGCGGTCCCCGCGGGGATGCGGAGGATACCGGTGACCGGGTTGCCGTTGGAGTCCGTGACGTTGAACGCGATGTTCTGGGCGCCACCGAGGGTGGTGCCGTTCACGATCGTGTTCGGGTTCGTCATGACGTTGACCTTGTTCACCTTGACGGTGGGCTCGGAACCGTAGTTCGAGTGCTTCGTGTCGGTGGTCTCGACGAAGATGTGGTACGGGCCCATCGGGGTCGGGTTGCGGAAGGTGACGGACGGCGTCTGGTTCGCCGCCACGCCCATCCACTTGTAGCCCGCGCCGACCGCGGCCTTGATGGCCGTCTGGTCCGCATCGACCTTCGAGAAGTTCACGTACTCGGGGTGGTTGAGGGCGTAGATGTTGTACGACGCACCCGTCGGGAACGCGCCACCGCGGGTGATGTTGTAGGTCACCGGGGTGACCGCACCGGCGATCACTTCGGACACGTTCACGGCCGCTTCGAGGTCGCGGGCCGCAAGGACCGTGACCACCGCGTACGAGTAGTTGAAGTGGGGCGTGGAACCGTAGTAACCGACCGCCGTCAGGCGGGTGCCGGGGGCGTGCTTCGGGAGGAGGCTGAGCGTGTACTTGCCGTCCTTACCCTTGCCCTCGACGTCAGGGTTGCCACCGACCGTCGCGATGACATTGAGGCCATCGAAGAGCGTCACGGTACCGGTGCCGACGGGGGTACCCGCGGGCGAGGTGAGCGTGAAGGTCACGTTGGACTGCGTGTCCACCGTGATGTCGCTCTTGTCAACGGTGAGGGCGGAACCGGGGCCACCCGCGGCAGGCGTACCGGAGCCGGGGCCCGCGGTCGCCTTCCACTGGATGGTGTTGGTCTCGCCACGCCATGCGACCTTGATGTCGACAACGGCCTGACCCTTCGTGGGCGTGAAGGTCACGGTCCACGTGTCGGTCGCGCCGGTGACGGACGTCGAGCCCGCGAGGACATCGCCCTCGACGGTGATGTTCGACGTCGCAAACGGAAGACCCGTGTTGCCGGGGTGGGCACCCTGGGTGTCAGACTCGATGGTGAGCGTGACGGCAACCTGGCCGGCTGCGGTCGGGTTGTCCTTGTTCGGCGTCGGTTCAGGCACCTTGCCCGTGACGGGCGTGAGCGCGAGGTTCACCTTCGCCGGCGCCGTGGGCACCGCGGTGAAGGAACCGGTGTACTCGGCAGCGGGCGTCCCGTACTTCGAGTGCGCGATGGTCCACGCGTACGTGCCGGCCTTCCAGTAGTTGAAGGACGCGTTGGCCGCGAGGGGGTTGAACGCGAGGTCGCCATCACCCTCGAGGGTGAGGCTGCCCGTGAAGTCCGCGGTCACGTTGTTCCGCCACTTGGGGGTCGCCGCGCCCGCGCCGGCGAAGTTGTACCAGACCAGCGTGCCGTTGGGCAGGGTCATGGACACGTTCGTGTAGCCCGCCGGAGTGTCGGCGAGGGCATCCACGGTGTTGCCGTCGTAGTTGACTTCCCACGTGACGACGCCATCGAAGTTCTGGATGGCGCTGCCACCCTTCTTCGTGACGGTGAGGCCGCCGGCGTTGATCACGAAGTTCGTGGTGCCGGTGATCTCAGCGTTGGTGACCGTGGAACCGGAGAGGCTCGGCTGGTCGCCACCGGACGTGGACTGGTACGCGCGGATGGCGTGGGTGCCCGCGCCGAGGGCGCTGAGGTTGATGAGCATGGGGTAGCTGCCGTCGGTACCGGGGGACTGCTTGAAGCCGTCCGCACCGAGGTCCTCGATCCAGATCGAGGCGTTGTTGACCGCGGCGCCCGCGTTCATGACCTTGACGGTGTACCACTTGGTGGACCGCTCGAAGGGAACGTTGTTGGGCTCGATGGAGACCGTGAGGTCCGCCTTGGCCGTGACCGCGAAGGTCGGGTCCGTGCCCGTGGGGATGTCAACGATCCAGTTGCCGACCGTGTTGGTCTTGACATTGGGGAACGTGACCCACGTGCTGTTGTGCCAAGGCGCGGAGTGGTTCACCCAGTACGTGTTCTGGGTGGCCACGAGCGCGCCGCCGGGGGTGCGCAGCGTGATCGCGACACCCTGGTTGACCACAAGGGTCGTGAGGTTGACAGTGACGTCGTAGTTGCCCTGGTAAGTGGCAGGGCCGCCGGTGATGGCGCCGGCCTGGCTGACAAAGATGTCAGTGGCGGCGCTGGGGTTCGTGAGGGTATCTGAGTTGTGCGCGTTCGCCATCGGAATAATGCTTCCGAGGAAGAGGGCAACAACGAATACGCTCATTGTGCGGTTGGTGATCATTTCGTATCCTCCATGCATGCGATTGGGTCCCTACGGAACCGGCGATCCTCGCACCCGGATGGGCACTCGGCGCCGATGCGAACCACGCCAGCTGAAGCTTGGCCTGGGTCTCCGTCCGAGGCGCGATATCATCGACCCCTTTAAAACCATTTCGCTTAGGGGAGAACCGTGTTCGGTGCGAAACGAACGCCCGCCGTGTTGGTTGGGAAAACCCAAACGGAAAGCGTTCGGCGCTGGCCGAACGGGATTTTTCGGTTTGGGTCGGGTGACCCTGCCACCGGGTCGTGGAATTCGCGGGATTCCGTGTGCGAATGAACCCGGTCTGCGCGCGGTTCCCCATGATCCGGGCGCCGGCCCGCACCATGCCTTGGCCCGTGCCAATTCGTGGCATCATGCGTGCTAAACCTTGCCGGGGAATGGCACCATGACCCGGGATCCCGCGGAAACCGGATCCCCGCGACCCTCGCCATGATCGGCCCCCCGCCTCATCCGCGCGGAGGCGGTACCCGCGGCCCCTCGGTGGCGCCGGTCGGCGTCACATCAACCCAGAGGTGGAGCCGCCGGTACTCCGGTTCCGTGGGCGTTTCCAGAACGAGTGCTAGCTTGTACTGGCCCAGATTCCCCGGCGCGGTGACATTCACCCATCGCTCATCCTCCTCCTCGTCCCCCAATTCCACCCGGTACGTGAACGCCGGCGTCGACGAACCCTCGATGGCGGTGCCGTTCGCCGTCCGGTTCACGATCTCGATCCACGTCGCTCGCACCGTGTAGTTCAGCGGCGCGTGTTCATGGTTGACGACACCCACGATGATGGCGCTGACACTGTCCGGCGTCACGTTGGTCGGATACCCTTCCGCCTTCCCGGTGGGTCCAAGGATGTAGAATTCGGTGAACGATTCCCCGACCCGAGGCGTGGAAAGAACGTACACGAGGGCGCCACCGGCGACCACGACGGAGACGGCGAGGGCCACCGTGAGCACCTTGTCCAGGCGCGAGTATTCACCCCATGCGGGAGGTTCCACCGAGATCGTGATCCGGAAGCGCTCGCCCGGCGGAAGCCGGGTTCGCCGGAGATGGGCCACCACGCTTGCCACCACGATGAACGCGTAGACGGTGACAAGAATGGGGACGAGGCGCATGCCGAACGGGGTGTAGTTCAGGGCAAGGCCGAGAAGGGGGACCACGGCGATGCTGAGCCCGAATGAAAGGGCCACGCGCTCCAGGGCATCGAGGCCACGGCTCACCTCCTCCTTCTCGTCGGAATCCTCCCCCTTGGCAACTTCAAACGCCTGGTGGCGTTCCGGGAAGAGCGCGGCGACGAGAGCGTACCCGGGGAAGAACAGGATGAACGGCAGGCCGAGGATGATTCGAACGCTGCTGGAAGGAAAGATTGCGATGACGAGAAGGAGCAGGGTGCCCGCGCCGACCACGGCAAGGAGGTCCCATGGACGCGTCGTGTCGACGCGCCACCCTCGATCATCCGTCATGGCCATCCGGCCGCCGTCAAGGATGGGATCCCTATTTACGCTGATGGGTGCGCGTTCCGGGCCTTTGCCGAGGGGCAAGGGCGGGCCGCGCGGCAGTCGACCTGCGGCGCCGCCATGCCCGCCGGGCGACGATGCCGAGGGTGATGGCGCCGAGAACCTCGGTCGCCTGCACGAACGGATCCGTGAGAATCGTTGCGACCCACCCGATGGGTTCGAACCCGAGCACCGGGAACCATGGACCGAACGCGGGCCAGAACAGGGTGAACGGGATGGTCCACATCTCATCGAAGGCAAGATGGGTGGCGGTGCCGACGGCGAGGCCGGCCACCACGGGCCACGACTTGTTGCGCCTGCGCGCGAGCGCATACGCGAGGAGGGACACCCCGGCAAGGAAGACCAGTGAATGACCGACGAGCCGCCCATTCCCGAGGCCGGTGAGCCAGTGGCCGATGGGCTTGTCGATGACATCGGGGAGCATGGCGCCGAAAGCGACGGCCCCGTAATCCAGCCGGGCGACGACGCGGCGCCCC
The DNA here is from genome assembly GCA_041599855.1 of Thermoplasmatota archaeon. GTDB lineage: Archaea > Thermoplasmatota > SW-10-69-26 > JACQPN01 > JAJPHT01 > JBFILE01. The sequence continues at coordinate 11 of JBFILE010000018.1, read as the reverse complement.
TGGATGACTAC